>DASQDN010000503.1:0-6145 GCA_035634155.1 Bryobacteraceae bacterium
GTCCAATCCCGAGCTTGGTTGCGGTGAACAGCTCCAGCACGGCGACTGCAAGCAGGTGCGCAGTGGAATGCCGGTACACCTCCAGAGCTTCGGGGTTTTTCGATGTCAGGATCTGCAGCGAGGCGTCGCCTTCGAACGGACGCGTTAAGTCGAAGAACTCGCCGTTGACGCGGGCGACCACGGCGTCGTCAGCGAGGCGCGGGCTGATAGATCGCGCGACGTCGAGCGGGGTGGTTCCTGCGGAGACCTGTTGTGTGGACCCGTCCGGAAGGGTGACAGTGATGCTGCTGCTCATGTGAATTGGCTCCGCCTCTTTGCTGTTCGTGGGATAGCGGAAGTTTCAGCGTATCATGGGATGGTGAGCGGGACACCGAGCACTGAGGCCAACGACGAACTGCCGCTTGTTGAGCGTGCGCGTACCGGCGATGCGGCCGCTTTCAGCGAGCTTGTTCAGCGGTATGAGCGGAAGATTTACCGGCTGGCCAAGCACATCACCCAGAATGACGAGGACGCCGAAGACGTTCTCCAGGAAAGCTTCCTGAAAGCGTATACCCACCTCGACTCCTTCCATGGGGATTCGAAGTTCTATACGTGGCTGGTCCGGATCGCGGTGAACGAGGCTTTGATGAAGCTTCGCAAACGGAAATCGGATCGGACGGTGTCGCTGGACGAGCCGCAAGATACGGGCGAGGACCTGGTTCAGCGCGAGATCGCCGTGTGGGAAGATGATCCGGAAAAGAAGTACTCGCGCGAGGAACTAGCTGAGATTCTCGACACTGCCGTACAGAGTCTAAAACCAAGTTTCCGCACCGTTTTTGTACTGCGCGACATCGAAGAATTGTCAACGGAAGACACTGCCGAGACATTAGGAATCTCGATCCCGGCAGTGAAGAGCCGGCTGCTGCGAGCGCGGCTTCAGTTGAGAGAAAAACTCACCCGTCACTTCCGGCGGAAGGGGGACGACGTATTTGCTTACATGTAAAGATTTTCTGAAAGAGCTAAGCGACTTCCTGGACGATACGCTGGACCCCAACATTCGGGCCGCTCTGAACAAGCACGTCAACGAATGCCCCAATTGCTGGGTGATTCTGGACACGACACAGCGGACCATCAAGGTCTACAAAGGGCTGGAGCCCCAGACCATTCCCCAGGATATTCATAGCCGCTTGATGACGGCTCTTCAGAAGAAGATGGCGGCGAGTCCCAAGCAGCACTAGCTCAGCGCCGCATCTCCGGCCAAGGGAACAGCAGGAAGTTCTTCCCTGAGCTATTCATTGCGATCAGAAATCCACGCGGAAACTGCGGGCCCATCGGGCGCGAAACTACTTCGAGGCCGTCTGTAGAATCGGCCGTTCCCCGCAGCACCGCGACCGGCGCCGCTTGATCGCCCTTCCGCCGATACAACCGATACTGACTCCCGCCTGCGATCTGGTCTGTACACACGATGTAGTCCTTGTGGACTGCGATGCCCTCCCGGTTTGCCGTGAAGCCTTCCCGCCCGAACGTCGCCACCTCTATCGCCGCTTTCGGATGGTCCGGGTCGGCGTGCCACTTGCGGATGCAGCATTCCTCATCGGCGTAGTAGACGAACCCGTTCTCGTCATCCACGGCAATCGCCTCAATCTCACCTGACCCGCTGTACGATCCAAACTCCCGAACTTTTGTCGCTCGCGTGCCTTCTATTCTGTATTGCCATAAGTAGCCCTGCGTGGGACCGGTCTTGCGGCCGACAATCGCGAATACAGCCTTGTCGCGGCCGCGCTTGTAGAGAGCTATACCCATAGGAGCCGCGGCCTCCCCGGTCTGCCCTTCGAATACAGGTACAGTGCCGCTTTCCGTCACGCCGGTTTCACTCACACGGAAGAGGCGGAGACGGCTTTTCAGACGCTCGGTCAGAACCGCCAGGTCACCTTCAATGTCGACGTTGTTCGGGCGGTCGATGCCGCCGATCCGCTGCCGCACCTTGCCATCCATGCCGAATACCACCAGCGCGCCGTTCGGGGCCGCGACTTTGTTGGTGCCGAGAATCAAGCTGCGCGAAGCGTCCTTGGGGTGGATCCAAACCGCAGGGTCGTCGGCGTCATGCCCGGTAGTTTCGGTCTGGACGGCGGGACGGATGTCCACAACCAGCACCGGAGCCGCTGCAAAGAACGACGCGAGCACAATACGCGCAAAGGTCATGTGGACAGGCTAGCTCACTAAGATCGTCATACTGTTTAACCATTCTGTTAACGAAATGAAACAATAGCGTGCGTACGATAAGGCGTACACCGTATGCTTCAGCAAAAAAGGCTTTTTCTTCTAGGTCTACTCGTCTGTGCCAGCGCGTTTGCGCAGGTGGATCGCGCAACCCTCACGGGAACCGTCACCGATGGATCCGGGGCAGCGATCGAAGGCGCGATCGTGGCCGCCGAATCGGCGAATACCGGCTTCCGGCGAGAAGCGGCGACATCGAACCTCGGCGTTTATCAGTTGCCAGGACTCGCGGTGGGGACCTACCGCGTGAGTATCTCGAAAGTTGGCTTCGGATCCGTGAAGTACGACGAAGTCGTGCTCACGGTCGGCCACACTCGAACGCTCGATGTGCAATTGCAGGTTGGGGCGGTAGCGTCCGCTGTGGATGTGGTTGCCACAGCCACGCCGCTCGAGCAGACCAACGCCGAGATCGGCACTGTGATCTCCGAACAACAGATTCGCAACATCCCGCTGAACGGCCGTCACTGGGCGTCACTGATGATGCTCGCTCCGGGAGCGGTGAATGCCGGCGAAGGCAATCAGAATTCCATTCGCTTTTTCGGACGCCCGCGCGACGACAATAATTGGACCTTCGATGGCGTCGATGCAACCGGCATCAAGGATCCGCGGCAAGAAGGCAATCTACGCCTCGTTATCTCCACGGATTCGATCGCCGAGTTTCGTGTGAACTCGCTGCCCTTCACCGCCGAGAGCGGGATCGGAGGCGGAGCCCAGATCAACCTCGTCTCACGAACTGGGACCAACGATTTCCATGGGTCGATGTATGAGTTCCTTCGCAATAGCGCGCTCGATGCACGCCGTCCTTTTGACGGGGCCAATCCGCCGCCTTTCCGCTTGAATCAGTTCGGGGCGAATCTCGGCGGCCCCATCGTAAAGAATCGGACTTTCTTCTTTGCCAACTATGAGGGCCTGCTGCAGCGGCTCAGTATTACCCGGGCAGATGGCTTGGTGCCGAGCGCGAGCTTCCGCCGCGAAGCTCCGGCGGCGCTTCAAGGGATCATCAACGCCTACCCGGTTGGTACCGGACCCACGACTAATCCTCGCGTTGACAGCCTTGTCGCAACTACGCCGGAGCGTCGCAACGAACACAGTGGGATGGCACGCGTGGATCACCGCATCAGTGACCGGCACAGTCTCTTCTTCCGATTTGCGATGACCGATGGTCTGGTGAGCCAGATCCGCAACGGGCTGCTGGAGACGCGCGATTCCTACATTCGCCCGACAAACGCGGCCGCACAGTGGCAGCAGGTCTGGACCTCGAGTCTTGTGAATGAGGTGAAGCTCGGATTCAATCGGTCCGCACTGACGAGACTGGACGTCGGCCTTATTCCCGAGGGTGTCGCGATCCCGAGTTTGACCACCACCCAACCGACGACGTTCATCATTGAAAAGCCCAGCGCGTATTCTGTGCTGGACAACCTGTCCTGGATTCATGGCCGCCACACCGTCAAAGCTGGAGGCGAGATCCGCCGCATCCACCTGAATGTTGGCAACGGTCCCGCCACATCCGTGACTTTCGCGAACATCGACGCCTTCCTCCGCAATGCTCTCGATCGCACGTCGGTGGGAAGCCAGCTTGACACGGTGGGTGTCCGTCGAACATTCCACACGTTCTATGTACAGGATGAGATTCGTCTCAAGAGCGATCTGACTATCAACCTCGGGATGCGATATGAGCAGTACACGGTGTCCAAGGACGTCTACGGCCGTGGCCGGGTCTTCGATCTGGTGCGGTGCCAAGGCTTCTGCGCTCCGGGGACCGAATGGTTCTTTGGCGACAAGAACAACATCGCGCCGCGTATATCGCTCGCCTGGGCTCCGGAGATGCTTGGTAAAAAGACTGTCATCCGCGCCGGCTACGGACGTTACTTCGGACCGGGCCAGAATGATGACGTCACCGCCGCGATCGACAGCCTTCCGGAGACCTTCTCGCTAACGGCCGCGGACGCACCAGGCCTTTCGTATCCGCCCACAGCTTTCCTCGGCCAGCTCCGGTCGCAAGGGCAGACGCCTCGAAGCGTGCAGCGCGACCGCAAGGAGCCCGAGTCGCATCAATGGACCTTCTCCATTCAGCGCGAGCTTCCCTCAAACATGGTGGCGCAAGTGGCGTATGTCGGCAATGTAGGTCGCAATCAACTGACACGCAGCTACGTGAACACGCTCGATCCCGTCACGCGGCGACGGCCGCTTAGCACATTCGGCCAGATCGATGAAAAGCGCTTCGATGGCAATACGAGCTTCAATGGACTGCAGTCATCCCTTCAGCGCGCGTTCTCAAAGGGTCTGCTATTTCAGGCGCAGTATATGTGGGGCAACGCGATCTCAGATAACTCCGGCTCGGGCGAAGGCGGTCAGATTCAGGATGTGGCGTGCCGGGCGTGCGACCGCGGGCCGGCCGATTATGACATCCGCCATACCTTCACCGCGAACTCGGTGTATCAGCTCCCGTTCGCGCGCGCTAGCTGGTTCGGAGGATGGGACCTTAGCGGGCTGTTCACCGCTCGCACGGGCCGTCCATTTACGGTGTCGGTGAATCGCGCTTCCGCCGTAGTTCCATCTGGCCAAACACAATCTCAACGCGCGAACTATATCGGCGGGAATCCTTATGCGGAGAATCCAGGTCCCGGCATGTGGTTGAACCCGGCGGCGTTCGGAACCCCAGCCGCCGGCACTTACGGCAGCAGCGGTCGGAATGGATTCCGAGGCCCTGGACTTTGGCAGGCGGATCTTGGCGTATCCAAGCGATTCCGCATCACGGAGGCCATCAATGTGGACTTCCGTACGGAAGCGTTCAACGTCTTCAATAGGGCGCAGTATGGGGAGCCGGTTTCCAACCTGTCTACCGGAACCTTTGGTCGCATTCTGCAAACCGCGAATGATGGAGCCACGGGAACGGGAACGTCGCGTCAATTGCAGTTCATGCTGCGCTTGAACTTCTGATCGCGGGCCTGAGTACACCCGGAGGTACAGATCTATTGCGCTTCGGCGGCGCATGTCGGATCATGTATCTCCGGGACGAAACTCAAACAATACCCGGGTCGGAGGATATTTGAAGACGTTTTCGTTGCTCGCCCTACCCGCGTTGGTACTCGCGCCCGCTCTATCCGCGGCAGTGCTGTATCAGACTTCCACTGGCAATTCATCGCTCCGCAATGCCGACTATGCGCTTTCGTCGCAAAGCGGTTTCCGGGTATTTGACGATTTCACCATCGCGAGCGGTGGTTATATCGAATCGATCACTTGGCGCGGAATGTATTACGACGACGCCAATCCGCGGCCTACCGCTGCGCCTCCTCCCGTGGAGGATGTCCAAAGCTGGCAGATCAGCATCTTGTCCGATGACGCTGGCCAACCGGGTGGGCAGTTATTGCTCCTGAATCTACCTGCTGCCGATGTTTCTTCTACCTTCCTTGGCACTGGCATCTTCACGGCTGGGGATTCCTTCAACGCGTCTTTCTACGACTACACCGCAACTCTGCCAAGCTCGTTCCTGGCAACTCCAGGAACCCAATACTGGTTCGGGTTGGTGGGGACAACTCCGGATAACGACATCCGCTTCACCTGGCGCGGAGCAACCGGGGGCGACAACTCTTCACGCCAACAAACGCTAGGCGCCGGGATGTCCGTCCTCGCGGTTAATTCTGTGAGCGCCGACCGTGCGTTCACATTGGAAGGAACTGTTCCCGAGCCTTCCACCTACGCGTTGCTCGGCCTGAGCTTGGCACTAGGTATTGCTCGCAAACGATTGGCTTAATCGAGGGTCACCTTCAGCGGCATTTCAATCTTCTTACCATCGCGGGTGACCACATCGAAACGATCGGGGGAGACGGGGGTGATCCTCATTTCCCGCCCCTCGATCTCGACGGACAGGAAATGCAGTATCGGGGCC
>DASQDN010000504.1:0-6469 GCA_035634155.1 Bryobacteraceae bacterium
CAACAGCAACTACGTATTCAGCGACGGCGGTTCGCGCGGCGGCGAGCTCACGCTCGATAACGACTACAGCGTGCTGCGCCGAAATTTCTGGCTGGTCACCGATAACGCTTTCAAAAACGCCGTCGAAGCGATTACGCGCAAACGCGCAGCTTTGAAGAACATCAGCGAACCCGAGGCGCTCGCCGACCTGTGGCCCGCTAAGCCGGTTCAGCACATCCAACCCATCGTTCGAGCCAGCGTCTCGGCCGACGCCTGGACCCATCGTGTTCGTGATTTGTCGAGGGTTTTTGCTTCGCACCCCGATGTCCTGTCGTCCGGTGTCAATTTCGAATCTTCCGATGCGATGTTCTACCTGGTTAATTCCGAAGGTTCGGCGATTCGAGTCCCGGACCGGATCAGCACCTTGCAGGTTCGAGCGGCGGGCCAAGCCAAGGACGGCATGTCGCTTCGCGATTCGCTGGTCTTCCCCGTACTCGATCCGGGCAACCTGCCGAGCGACGCTGATCTCCGCAAGCAAGTCGAAGCTGTAGCCCAAAACATCAAAGCCGTATCCCAAGCTCCGGTTGGCGAAACCTACTCGGGACCTGTACTGTTCGAAGGTGTAGCGGGAGCCCAGATCATGGCGGAAGTGCTGGGACCGCAATTCGCTCTGACCCGCCGCCCAATTGCGGAGCCTGGTCGCCCCGCGCCGTTCCTGCCCAGCGAGTTTGAGGGGCGTATCGGGTCGCGTGTCCTGCCCGACTTCATGGATGTGGTGGACGATCCCACACAGAAGGCGTGGAATGGCATCCCGCTGCTCGGATTCTACGAACACGATTACGAGGGCGTCCCGCCCACTCCGCTCACCCTGGTGGAAGGCGGCAAGCTGAAGAACGTCCTCCTCACCAGGCAGCCGGTTCGCGGCAGTTTCGAAGCGTCCAACGGCCGCGCTCGAGTCCCGGGTTCGTTTGGCGCAAACGCCGCCTCCATCACCAACCTCTTCGTGAAAGCCACTGAAACCGTGAAGAAGGAGGAGTTGCGGGCCCGGTTGCTGAAAATCGTACAGGATCGCGGCAAACCGTACGGCGTCATCGTCCGCAAGATGGACTTCCCCACCACCGCGCCCAACGATGAATTGCGCCGGCGCTTCATGTCCGCCCAACAAGGCGGCGGAGCCCGACCCGTCAGTACTCCGCTCCACGTCTACCGCGTCTATCCTGATGGAAAGGAAGAGTTAGTACGAGGCTTGATATTGCGCGCTTTCTCGGTGCGCACGCTGCGCGACATCGTAGCCGTATCCGACGAAAGCTTCGCGTTTCACTACATGAACACGCTTGCGCCTATGTCGATGGGTGGCACCGGCTACGTCGCGCCGACGTCCGTGGTGGCGCCCTCTTTGCTATTCGACGACGTCGAACTGGAACGCCCGCAGGACGACCTGCCGAAGTTGCCCATCGTGCCCGCTCCACCGCTCTCGGCCACCGCGCGGTAACGCATGGGTTTGCTCGGCCGCAAGGTATTTGGCGAGATCGTCTCGCGAGCCCTGCTCGGCGCTACGCTGTTCACATTTGTTCTCTTCCTGCAGCGGCTAGGCAGGCTGTTCGAAGAAATCGTACGCGGGTCGGCCGACACGTCAACCATCGCCTACCTGTTCGCTCTCCTGCTGCCGCCGGTTCTGACCTTCACCATACCGGTGGGCGTGCTGGTGGGTACGCTGATCGCACTCAGCCGGATGTCGGCCGACGCCGAAGTCACTGCCATGCGCGCAAGCGGCCTCTCCAGCCGCCGCCTGCTGCGTCCCGTTCTGCTCTTCGGCTTTCTGGCGACGGTGTTGACCGGGGCGATCTCCACATGGATCACGCCGATGGCGTTCCGGGAGATGTACAAGCTTCGGAATAAGCTGATCGCCGCCCAGCTTACCGCCGAGATCCAGGAGCGCGTCTTCGCCGAGCAGTTCCCAGACACGATCCTCTACGTTGGCAGCGTGGTCCCGGGACCAGTAGTCCGATGGCGCAACGTGTTCCTGGCGGACATAACCCCGCCAGATCGCCGCAAGAAGGTGAGCTCGGGCCCTGTGCAGGACAGCCCCCGAATCACTACCGCGACCGAGGCCATCGCGGTGCCCGAAGTCGAGCGCAATCGCATCCAGCTCACGCTCGTAAACGGAAGCCAGCATGAGGTCGGGCAGGATTACGTCCAGTACCTCAGCACCTCCTTCCCCCAGATGCAGCAGGCCCTCGCCGCCGTTCAACGAAACGAAGCCAAACCGCGCGTCCAGTTCATAACCATGGACATGGGCCCGCTGTGGCGCGAGGCCAAAACGTCGGTGGAAGCGCGGATCGAGATGCACAATCGCCTTGTCCTCCCGCCGGCGTGCTTCCTGCTGGCGCTGATCGGCGCCCCCATCGGGCTATCCTCGCGCAAGGGTGGCAAGTCATCGGCCTTTGTGCTGACGGTGGGGATCGCCTTCCTTTATTACATGGGCTTAGTGGCCCTGGTCGGGCTCGCCCGCCAGCAAACGCTTCCGGTGGAGTTGGCGATGTGGCTGCCCAACGCCTTGCTGCTCGCCGGGGCGCTGATGCTGGTGTACCGGATGGAGCGGCCGGGCGATCGCGACATCCTGGGCGGGGCTCGCGCGTGGGTGGTCACCAAATTGGCTTCGTTTCGCGGAAATCTCCCCTCGGGTTCTCCGAGCACATGGACCCGGCTTCCCATCGGGCCGCTCATTATCGACCACTACATCCTGAGCACGTTTCTGTTCTACTTCTTCCTGCTGCTCGTCAGCTTTGTGCTGATGACCGATGTGTATACGTTCTTCGAGCTGCTCAGCGACGTTCTCAAGAACAGCATCGGCATGTCTCTGATGGCTAAGTACCTGGTTTATCTGACCCCGATGCTGGTCTACGACTCGACGCCTATCAGCATCCTGGTGGCGGTGCTGGTGACGTTCGGCATCTTGACCAAGAACAATGAGGTCACGGCTATGAAGGCGTGCGGCGTCAGCCTGTACCGTCTCGCAATCCCGGTTTTCGCCGCCTCGGCCGTCCTCAGTGCAGCGCTGTTCGCCTTCGATTACTACGTCATCCCCGATGCGAACAAGACGCAGGACGCCATTCGCAATCAGATCAAGGGCCGGCCCACCCAAACTTACCTCGACCCAAACCGCAAGTGGATCTTCGGCGCCGGATCATCGCGGATCTACTACTACAAGTACTTCGATCCCGCGGCCGGCGTCATGGTGGAGCCCCACGTCTACGAACTCGAAGCGGACACCTTCCGCCTCAAGCGCCACATCTTCGCCGAGCGCGCCCGCTGGGAGCCGGCGATGAACACCTGGATCTTCCAGGATGGCTGGTCACGTGACTTCAAAAACGGTATCGAAGAAACCGGAGGCTTTCGGCCCTTTAAAGGCCAAACCTCCACCTTTCCCGAACTACAGGAACCGCCCGGCTACTTTTTGAAGGAAGTGAAGCAGGACAAGCAGATGAACTTCCACGAGCTCTCGGCTTACATCCGTGAGCTGCAGCAGAGCGGCTTTGACACCATCCGCCTACAGGTGCAGTTCCACAAGAAGTTCGCCGTCCCGCTTTTCGCCCTCATCATGGCTTTGATCTCGGTTCCGTTCGCTTTTGTCGCCGCCAATCGCGGCGCTACCGCGGGGATTGCCGTAAGCTTCGGAATCGCCATCGCTTACTGGGCCGTCAGCCAGCTCTTCGAGCAGGTGGGCAACGTAAGCCAATTGCCCGCCGTGCTCGCCGCGTGGGCTCCGGACGCGGTGTTCTCACTGTTCGGCCTGTACTTCCTGGCACGGATGCGAACCTAGAAGCTGAAGCGCAGACCGAGTTGGATAGCTCGGGCAGCGCGGGCGCTGAGGACTGTACCGAAGTTGGCAGCGCCCAGAACGTGGCCCGGCAGCTCGAAGTTGGCGTGATTCAAGGCGTTGTAGAACTCGCTGCGAATTTCAGCCTTGTAGCGCTCGGTCAGAGCGAACTCTTTCGAGAGCGTCAGGTCAACAGTCTGCAACCCATCTCCGCGCAGGCCGGATCGCGGCGAGTTGCCGAAGGTGAACTGCGCGGGCGCGGCGAAGGCCCCCGTGTCGAACCACCGGTTGAGCGTCCGCTCGCCCGATGGAAGATTCGGATTGCGGAGCAGGTTGGGGCGCAGTGGTCCGGCCGAGAAGGCGTTCGTCGTATTCGCAGCCGTGATGACCGTGAACGGCGGACCGCTTTGCAGAGTCGTCAACAATCCAATCTGCCAACCGCCGGCCAGCCACCGAGCCAGTTTCTTGCCGTTCAAAGCCGGAGTCTGATAGAGCGCCGTCAGCACCACCCTATGCGGCACATCCGAGCCGCTCAGCGACTTGTCCAGACGACGGTTGTACGCATCCATGTAGCTGCCCGGATCGCCGAATTCGTCCGCGCCGGCAACATCGTCAATGAACTTGGAGAACGTGTAGTGGCCCAGGAGCGAGAAGCCGCTCTGGAATCGACGTTCCAGCCGCACATAGCCGCTGTGGTACGTCGAGTCGCCGATCGATGGGTTAATCCAGGTCACGTTCGAGAACTGCGGGAAAGGACGGCGGGCCTGCGCATCGCCAGGTCCCATCAGTTCCGGTCGCACTTGATTCAGCGTTAGATCGTTCGCGGTTAAGTGATGGCTGATATTAGCCATGTAGCCGATCTCCACCAGCGTGTCGGCGGCGACTTCCCGCTGAATGTTGAAGTTGTACTGGAACGAAGTCGGCGAAACCTGGTCATGCTTGAAGAAGCTTGCCGCAAGCACAGGCCGCTGGCCAACGGGCACAGCGCCGAAAGCGTCGTTCAGTTCCGGGCGCTGGATCGCTGGAAAGCCGTTGCGAAGCTGCATCGCGCTGAGGAACTCGGCCTGCGGAACCACAAGGCTAGCGGAAGTGGAGAAGCCGAGTGAAGCCGAGTCGCCGACAGTGTTGCTGATCGTAGAACCGTAGAAGATGCCGACGCCGGCGCGAATCACCGTCTCTCGCTGGAACGGCAAACGATACGCGAAGCCGACGCGCGGGCCGATGTTGTTCCAGTCGGTGCGGAAAGCGTTGCGCGGCACTCCATTGCGGCCCGAGAAGGTAATGACGCCGGGGGTTCCGGAGACGGGATTGATCTTCGTCAGGTCAAACGAATTTTGGCTGTCATCGACAGAACGGCGCGGAAGTTCGGTCTCCCACCGCAATCCAAGGTTGACGGTCAGCCGATTGGTGATGCGCCAGTCGTCCTGGATATAACCGGCCAAGTAGAAAGCTCGGGTGCGGATCACGTCGGTGATCTGAACGTTGGCCGTGTTCGCCTCGCCCAGCAGGAAGCTGGCGAAGCCGTCGCCGCTGCCCGATGTCCCCGGCAGGCTCGTGTATTGCGGAACGAATTGGAAGATACCGGAAGAGCCGCGGTCTCGCGATTCGTTGTTGCCGGCTCGGCGGTATTCAAAGCCCGCCTTGATCGAATGACTCCCCTTGAACCAACTGATCGCTTCCAGGATCTGGAGATCGCGGATCGGAGTTTGGATGCGGCCCGGAGGCGCGCTGAGCGCCGCGTACCCGGGGATGACGAAGTTTGGGAACGCGGTACCGCTGACGCCGTTCAGACCGATCGACCCGGCGAGGTTCTCATCCCAGCCATAGCGCTTGTCGATGAACTTGCGCTGGAAGAACGTGACCTTCAGGTCGTTCACCAGGGCCGGGCTGAAGATGTGGTTGTAGCTGCCAAGGATGCTCTGGACCCGCACGTCGGTGAAGTTGGCACTCGGGTCTGCTTCCGGGATACCGAACGCGCCTCGATTCTCAATTCCCGCGTCATTGATGTAGTACCGGGCGGTGAACAGATCGTTTGTCGTGATCTGGTGGTCCACTTTCGCCACCCAGATGTCGCGAGCCAGATCCGAGTTGCTGTTGCCCACGAAGTTATTTGCCCCAGTCGCGGACCCGGCGCGATTGGGCGCCGGCCAATATTTCAAAGCTGCGAAAGATACCGGATCGATTCGATTCAGCGGAATGCGATTGCCGGGAAAAGGCTGGCGCTCTCGGCCCACCGTTGTCGCAGGGTCGTAGATCAGAATCGGCGCTCCCGTCGAGGAGCGCAGTTCGGAGAAGTCGCCCTCCCGCTGAGCAAGCGTCGGTACCGTGAGCAGCGGAGTCACGCTGGAAAGCTGACCCGTTCGCTCCCATGAAACGAAGTAGTGCGTCTTGTCTTTCCGAATCGGTCCGCCGAGCGCAAAACCGAACTGGTTCATCCGCAGCGGAGCTTTCTCGGTCGCGAAGAAGTTGCGCGCATCGAGCACGTTATTGCGGTGGAACTCAAACAGACTGCCATGCAGGTTGTTGCCACCTGAGCGCGTCGTTAGGGTGATAACGCCACCCGCCGAGTGTCCGTATTCAGCGGAGTAGTTGTTCGATACGACTCGGAACTCCTGCATCGCGTCCATGGGCAGGCTGGTCATCTGCATCGGACGGGTGAGACCGCTGGCG
>DASQDN010000505.1:0-2184 GCA_035634155.1 Bryobacteraceae bacterium
CATTCAGTTCCTGGAGAACATGGGCATCTCCAATTACAACTCGCTGCAAGCCAAGCTGGAACGCCGCTTCAGCAATGGCGTGACGTTCCTTGCCTCTTATACATGGGGCAAAGCCATGACCGACTCGGTGGACCATTTGTCGACAAGTGGCGCGGGCAACGGCGTTGACGTGGGCGCATTCCGTGAGCCTCAGAATCCGGTGAACCGAAGATCTGAGTACGGTCCATCCGAGTTCGACGTGACGCATCGATTCGTCTTCTCCGGCGTGTGGCAGCTTCCCTTCGGACGCGGCCATGCGGTCGGCAGCGGTTGGTCGCGAGGTACGGACCTGCTGCTGGGCGGGTGGGAATTGTCGCCCATTTTCACCGCGCAAACCGGATTAGCGCTGACCATCAATCAACCGCAGATCACCAACATCGGCGGCGAGCGTCGAAGCCGTCCGAACCGCATCGCCGACGGAAATCTTCCTTCCGACCAAAGGACGGTGGACCGCTGGTTCGACACGTCAGCCTTCGTTGCGACCACGGCGACTCCTGGAGCTGTAGGCTTCGTGCCAGGGACCATCTTTGGCAACTCGGGTGTCGGAATCGTACGCGGACCGGGGTATGTCAACCTTGATCTAAATGTCGCGAAAACGTTCACCATCACCGAGCGTGTGAACGCGCAGCTTCGCGGCGAGTTCTTTAACGCGCTGAATCACACAAACTTCGGAGTACCCGGAGTGACCACCGGCGCCGGCTTCGGTCAGATTGTCAATGCCTTGGATGCGCGCATCATTCAGGTTGCGCTGAAGCTGCGCTTTTAAGACACCGATCCACCCGGTTCGAGGGGACGTCACTTTTCCGTTTTGGAAACACTGTTGTCGGGTATGCAGCAATCCCCTGGAACTGACCTAAAGGGTTTGCTCACGGAATTCGCTGCCCGCGTCCGGTAACATACGTGTGAAGAGGTAAACGACACGATGCCGGAACAACAAGGGTCGGCCACGCGCCGCGATCTACTGAAGACAGGCGCGCTGCTGGTGGGCGCGCCTGCCTTCCTGAAAGCGCAACAGACGGCGAAAGCGATAAAGGTAGGCCTGGTGGGGTGCGGGGGCCGCGGCACAGGCGCCGCCTCGCAAGCTTTGAAGGCGGACGATTACGCGCAGCTCACTGCCGTAGGCGATATCTACCAGGAGCGCATCGACCAATGCCTCGCCCAGCTCACACGAACGCCCAATGAGAAGGTGAAGGTCGACAAAGGCAAACAGTTCATCGGCCTCGACAGCTTCCAGAAGGTGATCGATAGCGATGTGGATGTGGTGCTGCTCGCCACGCCTCCGGGCTTTCGGCCCCAGCACCTCCGGTCCGCCGTTCAAGCCGGCAAGCATGTCTTCTGCGAAAAGCCTGTGGCCGTCGACTCGCCCGGTATTCGTCACGTCCTGGAAACCGTAAAGATCGCCAAGGAGAAGAACCTCTCGCTTGTAGCCGGCTTCTGCTGGCGATACAGCAACTACATCCAGGCAGCCTTCGAGCAGCTTCAGAAAGGCGCGATTGGCGATATCGTCTCCTATTACGGTACGTACTACACGAGCCCCGTGAAACCAATGCCTCCAGAGAGCGCGCGCCCTGCAGGCATGAGCGACACCGAGTGGCAGATCCGTAACTGGTACAACTTCGTGTGGACCTGCGGCGACGGCCTTGTGGAGCAGGCCGTCCACACTGCCGATAAGATCGCGTGGGCATTCGGTGATAAGCCTCCTGTGAGCTGTGTAGCCGTAGGAGGGCGTCAAATCCCGAACAACACCGGCAATATCTACGATCATTTCGAAGTAAATTACGTATATCCGAACAATGTGCGAGCATTTCTCGGATGCCGCCAGATCGAAGGCTGCTATAACGAAAACGCCGACTACATCATGGGCAAACAAGGCGTGCTCACCATCGGCCGTGGTCCCCTGCCGCGCATCGAAGGGCCGAATCCATGGACGTTTGAGGGCGTGAAGAACGACATGTATCAAGCCGAGCACGACGTGCTCTTCTCAGCGGTACGCAAGAATCAACCCGTAAACGACGGCGAGCGCATGACCACCAGCACATTGCTCGCGATCATGGGCCGGATGGCGGCGTACACAGGACAGACAGTTACCTGGGAGCAGGCGCTGAATTCCAAAGAACAGGTCTTTCCCGAGAAGCTCGATTGGAA
>DASQDN010000506.1:0-9133 GCA_035634155.1 Bryobacteraceae bacterium
GCCACCAGGCAACTGCGTAGGGATCCTGCAATTCGTGATATCCCGGTGATCGCATTGACGGCCCATGCGCTGCCCGCCGATCGCGAGCGCGCTATGGAAGCGGGCTGCGATGCATACCAAAGCAAACCGATCGACTTCGGCGACCTGCTTTCCAAGATCGAGCAGTTCTCTCACAAGAACGGCGGCGCCAATGGCTAAAGAGCTCGCAAAGCAAGCCCTCGCGCAACTGCGCCACCAGCTTCGGACGCCGCTTAACCACATCATCGGCTACAGCGAGATCCTGCTCGAAGAGGCGGCGGAAAGCAGAATTGAAACTCGTGCGGCGCTAGCGGAGGTCCACACTTCCGCGCGCCTCGTTCTGGATCTGGTCCAGCAGATTCTTGGAGCCTCGGCTGGCCCCATCACCGAACGTGAACTCGACTTGCTGCGGTCGCGTATGCAGGAGCCGGTTCAGGCGATCATGCGTCAGGTAAATGCACTCGTGGCGCAGCGAGATTCCGCCGATATCCTCGACCTGCTTCGCATCAACAGCGCCGCCAGCGAGTTGTTGTCGTTCGGACTTGGTCAACCGCCGAAGGAGGCCGTAGCGCCGGCCCCGTTGGGTGAAGGAGATGGTAGGGACGACCAGATCTCCGCAGACGTCCTGCTGGTCGACGACGATGAAACCAACCGCGACATCCTAAGCCGCCAACTGCAGCGCACTGGCTGCGCGGTGACCACGGCCGAAGATGCTCAGGCGGCGTTGAGCAGGATTTCGAAACAGCGCTTTGATGTCGTGCTCCTCGACATTCTGATGCCCGGAGTGGATGGAGTCACCGCGCTCAAGCAGATTAAAAGCGAGCGGCCGGATCTGCCCGTAATCATGATCTCCGCGCTCGATGAAATGGAAAGCGTGCGGCAATGCCTGCAGCTCGGAGCAGAGGACTACCTGCTCAAACCGTTCGATCCGGTATTGTTGCAGTCTGGCCTTGCTGCGACGCTCGATCGCAGCCGGCTGCGCCAAGCCGAGCGCGAACGCACACGTGCTCTGGAAGCTGCGTTGAACCAGTTGCAGGAAGTGAATGGCGATCTGCAACAGTTCGCCTATGCCGCATCGCACGATCTGCAGTCGCCCATTCGCACGGTAATGACGATGTCGCAGTTGCTTACCCGGCGGTACAAAGGGCGCATCGACGAAGAAGCGGACCACCTTATTGACAGCATCACGGAAGGGATGCGACGTTTGAACGAACTCGTCGACGACCTGCTCGCCTATTCGCGCCTGAGTTGGCGCGGCGAAGAGCCTCCCGTCGAGTTTCCTTTGCGCGAGGCCGTCGACTTTGCGATGGCGAACCTGGAAGAGCAGCGGCGAGCAGCGGGAGCCTCCATCGAGATCGAGAGTCTACCTTTTGTCGTCGGCCGTCGCACTCATTACATCCAGCTGTTCCAGAACCTGATCGGGAATTCAATCAAGTACCGTGGAGACAAAGCGCCTCGAGTGCGCGTCACGTCAAGCTTCGACGGCGAAGAGTGCACCGTGCACGTTTCTGACAACGGGATCGGGTTCGACTCTGCATACGCGGCGCGGGTCTTCGAGCCATTTCAAAGGCTTCACGGATACGATTACCCTGGCTCCGGAATCGGGCTCGCAATCTGCGCGCGCGTGGTGAAGCAGTACGGCGGTCGCATCTGGGCTGAATCGGAGGTCGGCAAAGGATCCGTGTTTAGCTTCACGATTCCGATGAGCGTCTGCAGGCCGGTCCATACTGAGACTGCCCGCGTTTAAACCTCCACGAGGATCTTCGTATAAGCCGATGGTTTCTCGCTCCACGCCGTGAGCGCCTCGCCTGCCTTGTCGATATCGGTGGTTAGGGAGATGATCTTCTCCACGGGAAATCGCTTCTGCTGCAGCGTTGCGATGACGGTGGGAAATTCGTCGAGAGCATTTCGCGACCCGAGAATGTCGAGTTCCTTCTGCACGAACAGCTTGGTCTCGTACGTGACGGGCTGCTTGGCATAGCCGACATAAACGACGCGCCCGGTGAACGCGACAACCTCGACTGCAAGACGGAAGGTCTCCGGCAGACCAATCGCCTCAATCACAACGTCCGGCCCAAGGCCCTTCGTCAACTCCTGCAGAGCGTCTTGAAATATTTGACGACCAGAGTGGATGGTATGCGCGGCCCCGGCTTCGCTCGCCAAACCGAGCTTTGTATCATCCAGATCGCAGGCAATCACCCTTGCGCCTGCAAACGCGGCGGCAGCGATTGCGCCTAAGCCCACGGTTCCGCAACCGAGCACGAGAACGGTATCGGTCGCCGTCACACGGCCTCGAGCCGACGCGTGAAATCCCACCGATAGCGGCTCAACTACGCTGAGTTCGCGCAGTGATAATCCCGGCGCCTCGAAGATCTTCGTATATGGCGCTACGAAGTAATCGGTCATTGCGCCATCGCGTTGCACTCCAAGCGTCTGGTTCGACTCGCAAGCGTTCGGCCGCCCGCGACGGCAGGACGCGCACGCGCCGCAATTGGTATACGGCGATAAGGTCACGCTCATGCCGGCTTTTAGGTGCGACGGAACCCCAGCGCCAACCTCTTCAATCGTGGCGGCAATCTCGTGTCCCGGAATCCGTGGATACGTCACCATTGGGTTCGCGCCCCGAAACGTATTCAGATCCGAGCCGCACATTCCGACAATGCGAGTCCGCAACAGGACCTCACCCGGTCCGCATTTGGGAACGTTGATCTGTTCCACCGAAAATGCGCCCGGACCGGTAATGAAGAAGGCTTTCATAGTTGATCCCTTACGTATTCACACCGGAAGCGAGAAACCCGCCATCCACCGCGATGCATGTCCCCGCCATATAGCTGGCCGCGTCGGACGAAAGCAGGATCGCGGCCCCAAGCAGCTCTGTAGCCGTTCCGAACCGGCCCATCGGAGTACGAGTCTTAAACTCCTGACCCCGTTGCGTCCCATCCAGGAGCGCGGCATTCAGCTCGGTTCGAAACACCCCCGGCGCGATTGCGTTTACGTTGATGCCGACGCGCGACCATTCCACGCCCAGGCTGCGCGTCAGCGACAACACAGCGGACTTGGACGCGCAATATGCCGCCACTTCGTAAAGGCCCACAAACGAGCTCAGCGACGCGATGTTCACAATGCGTCCTCGACCGTTGGCCGCAAGCGGCTCGTAGAAGGACTGACAGCACCGCAGCATGCCCGTGACGTTGGTATCGAAGATGCCGTCCCACTCTTCTTCGGCAACATCCTTGGTGGGCGTGCGCTTTGTGCGGCCGGCCGCATTAATCAGGATGTCAACTTGCCCGAACTGCGCGAGCACCGCGTCGCGAAGCGCATCGATCGACGCGCGGTCACTCACATCCACTGCATGCGCGAAAGATTTCGCGCCGAGCGCTTCCAGCGATGCCGCCACTTCCTGTGCAAGCTCCAGACGTCTACCGGTTGGTGCTACGGCGGCGCCCGCCTCCGCCAACCCTGTAGCGATAGCTCGCCCCAGTCCGGAGGTCCCTCCGATCACGACCGCGACGCGGCCCGTAAGGTCAAAGAAATTTTTTGCCATTCTTGGTAGTCATTATCGTTTAACCACTCTGCACAACTGAACTCGCGTACAGCCCTTATTGCGGGGACTTGCGGTATGCTCGTATGACAACGTAAGCAACATGAGCTTTGAAGGCACTGGGAAACGCATTGACACTGCGCCGCTTCGGCGCGTAGTTCTGAAGGACCGAGTCTCAGAGTTGATCAAGGACGCGATCCTTAGCGGCAAGCTGGAGCCGGGCGACCGCATCGTAGAAATGAAGCTTGCAGGCGAGCTCGGCGTCGCCACCACGTCCGTCCGCGAAGCGCTCTTCGAGTTAGAATCTCAGGGTTTTGTTACTCGACTAACGAACCGCGGCACGTTCGTCACTCAGCTCTCGAAAGACGACATCGCGCAGATCATCCGCGTCCGTCACGAGTTGGAAGGCTTGGCCACCGAACTTGCGGAGCAGCGCGCGACACCGGCCGATATCGAGGAGCTACGTACCCGCGTCAGTGAAATGGAGAAGGCCGCGCAATCGAGTGACCTGCGCCAGTTCTATCGCGCCGACATACAATTCCATCAGAAGATCTGGACGCTGTCGGGCAACCGGCATCTCTTTAAGTCCCTCGACACGATCGTCGGCCCCCTGTTCGCCTTCTTCATCATGCGCAACCCAAGCGACTCCGTCACCGAGTTGCTGAAAAGCGTAGAATGGCACAGCCACATTGTCGATGCGCTGGCGAGCCGCCAGGGTGCGCGGAGGGCTATGGAAGAAGCGCTCCAATTCTTCCGTAATCAGGAGAACTGGATGATGTTCGACAAGCCCGCCGCCCAATCGTAAGTCCGCCGCTACACCAGTCCTTCGAGTGGACCGGTGCTCTCGCCGAACGATTTTTCCATAATCCCCATGCGGTGCAGCATCGCGAGGTAAAGGTTGCACAGCGGCGTCTTTTCAGCAGCGCGGACCCGTCGACCTGGACGGAGCGTTCCCTTGCCACCACCCGCCAAGGCGATCGGCAGATTCTCTTCCAGGTGACGATTGCCGCACTTAATGCCGCAACCAAACATCACCATGGAGTTATCCAGAAGCGACGTGCCGCCTTCATCCAGGCTCTTGAGGCGATTGAGAAAGTACGCCACCTGCTCCACGTGCCAGGTGACGATGGACTCGTACTGCGCCCGCCGAGCCGGCTCGTCGCCATGATGGGAGATCGAATGGAACCCGCCGCGTACGCCGGGGATGAACGAAAAATCTTCGTTCGTCTGCGCGTCACCCGTCATAAACGTGCCGATCCGGGTGCTGTCGCTCCACATCGCGAGCACCATGATGTCCATCATCAGCCGCAGATGCTCCTGCCGCGTCGGCGGAATGCCCGGGCCCGGGCGCTCCAAGGGAAACTTGCCTTGATTGATCCACCGCTTCTGCGGCCGCAGCGCAGCCTCCAGCCGCGTTTCCACCGAACGCACGGACTCAAAGTATTCATCGAGTCGCACCCGGTCTCCCGCGCTGCCCTGACTCCGCACCGCTTTTGACTGCTCCCGAAGCAGATCCAGCACGCTGGTTTCGTCGCGCTGCAATGACGCGAGCAGCGTTGGATGATTCGGATCCAAGTGCGACACCACAGGCGCTTTGCTGGTCCGGAACAATCGGTCGAACGCCAGTTGTGGAACGATCTCCTTGGGCACGGGAGTATGTGGATCGCGCCACGAGATGAAACCGCCATACATTCGCGCAAAACCGCCGCCGGCCGTATCGATGCCGGTGCGCAGGGTGTCAATGCCGAGTTCAACGCTTGGCAGCATCGTGCGATCGCCGATTTTCTGCGCCGCAAGCTGATCCACGGACGTGCCGCCGGAGTCCAGGTCGTCACCGGAGGTGCGCTCCACGTACCCGCCGGATAGCCATGCCGGAACCTTCGGCCAATGGCCGTTGCGGCCCACCGTCTTGGCGTTCCACAGGTTTTCGAGCAGCATGAAGTCGTTCTTCAAATTAGCGAGTGGCTTCAGGTGCGGGGTAAGCTCAAAGCTCTCGCCGTCCCCTGCCGGCGTCCAGTAATCCGGGCGCACGCCGTTAGGCATGTACATGAACATCATGCGCAACGGAGGTTCGGACAACGTACCGGCTCCAGGAGCAGCAGAGGACATCGTTTCCAGCCACGGCAACGCAAGCGCCGCGCCGGCGCCCCGCAGGATGGTTCTTCTGGAAATTTTCTTGGCTTTCGACATAGTTTCCACCTCCGCCCGGACGGCGTATTAAGACTCTAGCAACTTCCGCGTCACTTGATGACCATCGGCCGCGACTGCACGCGCGGCGGCGGCGGTGGAGCTACCGAGACGACACCGCCCTGCGTGTTTCGGAAAGGCGTGCTCAACGCAATCTCGCGAATCAGCGTGCGGCCCCGATAGCCATCCTTCGCAATCGTATCCACCATCTTCTGAATCGTGCAGCTATCCCCATCCTGCAAACGCCGGCCGAGCGCATACCCCAGCACCTTACCCGTTACGTGCCGCAGAAAGTCGTCCTTCTTGGCGAGCAGCACCTGCCGCAACTCAACTGGCCCGCTGAACTTCTCGCCCGATGGCAGCGTTCCCGAAGCATCGATTGCCGAGCCGTCAAACTCCTTGTCCCGCCAGCGCCCTGTCCAGTCGAAATTCTCAAGCGCAAACCCGATCGGGTCCATCAGGTTGTGGCAAGCGGTGCACGCCGGGTTGACACGATGCTCAAGGATCTTCTGTCTCATGCCTACGGCCGTCTTGGCAGTTTGCGCGCAGTTCTCTTCACATCGCACGGGCTCCAGTTGCGGCACATTGGGCGGAGGCGGCGGAACGGGCGTCCCCAATAACGTATCCAGCACCCAAGCCCCGCGTAGCACCGGACTCGTCATCCTATAATGCGAAGTCATCGCCATCACCGCGCCCAGATTCATTACGCCTGCTCGCCGATTATCAGGCCATTCCACCAATTGGTAGTTGTTGCCCTTCACGTGCTTCATCTTGTCTTCAAGCTGATAGAACTTCACCAGGCGCTCGGTCATATACGTATAGTTCGCGCTCAGAAGCTCCAGCAGGCTTCTGTTCTCGCCCAGGATGCGCTCGAAGATCAGAATGGGCTCAGCGCGAAGGTCCGCCGCCACCGGAGGCGTGTAGTAAGTATTCAGTTCCGTCAGCATCGGCGCCACGCGTCCACCGACATCCTGCGTGCCCAGCCATTGGCCGATGAACGTCGACGTGAACGTATGCGACCTTGGATCGTCCAGCATCCGCTCCACCTGCGCCGCCAGCACCTTGGGATTCTGCAATTGCCCTTGCTCGGCCAGATTCATCAACTCTTCATCCGGCATCGTGGACCAGAGGAAGTAAGACAAGCGCGAGGCAAGTTCGAATTGCCCCACCGGATAAACACCCGGAGCCGTCTTGCGGTCTTCCATCTTGAACAAAAAATCGGGCCAAACCAGCACACCCTTAATCGCCAGCTTCATGCGCTCTTCGAAGGGATCGCCGCGTTCGGCGGCCCGATCGTACAACGCAAGGATCGGCGCCAGATCCGTATCCTTCAATGGCCGGCGATATGCCTTGCGAAGAAAGGTGCGCAGGATACGTTCCGCTGCCTTCCGTGGCTGAAGCGGTTGGTCGCCCGGCTCTACGCCCAGCAGGCGATAATGCAGCGCCATCTTTTCCGGCGTCATCTCCACCGGCTTCTGGTCGACACTCAAGCCCACCACCGGTACCGGCGAGCCCTGCGACACAATGTTCAACGTGCGCAGCCCACGCGCGAGACGGACCTGAGCACGATGCGTAGGCGTCCGGCCGAAGCCACCGCCTCCGCCGCCACCGCCCCGGCCCTGCACAGCAGCCAACGGAATCGGAGCCCCGCCGTCCACCTTCAAAGCAAGCGATCCCATTCCATCCCGGCGCTCCACCGCAACGCGGACGTCATAGTCGCCTTCCAGGAAAATCGACACCATCGCGGACAACTCCTGCCCCGGAGCGAGTGGCCGCGTCGCGCCGGCCGCCGCCGGATCGATAGGCAACAGGTCGACCGCCATGATGGTCTTCGACAGCGCCGGAGTAACGATCGCGCGATCTACAATCTGCTGTGCCGCTTCCATGTAGCGCTCCATCAGCAGCGGAGAAACGAACAGCGTCTCGCCATTGGTGTCGAACCCAGCGCCGCCCGTTCCGTCGTTAGGAAAGATCTCGGAAACATTGAAGTCCACGCCGAGCAGATCGCGAATGGTATTCCGATATTCCCGTCGGTTTAATCGTCGAATCGCCGACGCCCCGGCATAGTTGCCGATATCGCAGGCGGTTTCCCGCAACTTGGTTTCGATCCAATTGGAAATTCGCAGCCGGTCGTCCTCGCTCAGCTTCGAGTCCACCGGCGGCATGGTGCGATTACGAAGCTGCGCTGCCACGTCCTGCCACAAGCCACGATTGGTCTGGATGTCCTTCGCCGAGTTCGCCTTCAGGAAATCGATTCGATTCTTCGGGTTCTTGGGATTGTGGCAAGCCGTGCAGTTCTCGGCCAGAACAGGACGTATCGTCTGCGCAAACGGGTCGGGCGCGGCGGCTGGTTGAGCCACCGCAAGGGTCGCGGCGCCGAGCAACAGAATTATCGCTGGGAAAACCGGACGAGGGTCTCGGCGGAGCATATAGCTGTTTACGATAGCACTTAAGCAAAGAAATCGGGGGTGCGAATCGAGGCGAGCGGAAGCGGGAACAGCGCCGGTCCCGGATTGCGCCAGGACCGGCGATAGTCAATCGTTAACTCCAGAGTCGATCGTTCACGCGATCACGATCCCATTCGGGCGTGGGCAGGAAATAGCCGTTGTCGTTCGGATCCAAATGCTGCCTCACCACCTCCTCGTTGAGAGTGATACCGAGGCCCGGCTTCGACGGCACGTTCGCAAAACCTTTGCTGAACAAAGGCTTCTCGCCGAGCACCATGTCTTCCCACCACGGAACGTCCACCGAGTGGTGTTCCAAGGCCAGGAAATTCTCCGTCGCGGCCGCGCAGTGCACGTTCGCCAGGAACGAAATCGGTGTACCGGCAAAGTGCATGGCCATTGGGATGCCATACGACTGCGCCATGTCGCCGATTTTCTTCGTCTCCAGCAACCCACCCGAGGTCGCCAGGTCAGGATGGATCATATCCACCGCGCCTTCGCGGCAAAGCACCTCGAATGGCTCCTTCAGATAGATATCCTCACCAGTCAGCAAAGGAATGTCGATGTTGTCTTTGATTTCCTTCAACTGCTTGGTGTACTGCCACGGGATCATATCTTCCAGCCACGCCATGTTGTACTTCTCCAAAGCGCGACCGAGCCGTATGCACGAGTTGATTCCGATGTGCCCGAAGTGGTCGGCAGCCAACGGAACTTCCATTCCGAGAACCTCACGGACCTGCTGTACGTACCCCGCCATCGCTTCGACGCCCTTGGGTGTCAATTCCATACCGGTGAACTGGTGCTGGACATTGCCAAATTCACGCGAGGTCGTGCCCAGCGGACGGCTGAGGACACCGGGCTGGTTCTCCACCAGTCCCACTCCCAGGTCCATCTTTAGAAAAGTGAAGCCCTTCTCGTCCACTCGCTGCTTCAAACGCGCGGC
>DASQDN010000507.1:0-3916 GCA_035634155.1 Bryobacteraceae bacterium
ATTGGTGTCAGCGAGTTGTTCAACTCATGACCGAGAACGCGTACCAGGCGTTGCCACGCCTGCAACTCTTCTTCGCGCAGGGGGCGGGTTAAATCCGTTACGACGAGGAGTTGGTGGGGAAGTCCGCCCTCGCGGAACTCGCTGCGGCGCACTCCCCAGCGTCCGGTTGCGCCGCCGAAGGTCTTCTGCAAAGTCCGCGACTCTTCGCCTTGCAGGAATTCGTCGAGCCCGATGTCAGCCGCTGGAAGGTTGCGGACGCGCTCGATGGGTTGCCCGATCAGGCGCTCGCCTGCGCGGTTGGTGAGCTTCAGTCGCGACTCATGGTCGAATGCGAAGATTGCCACATCGATCTCTTCCATGACCTTGCGCAACAACGTTGTGGCTTCCAACGCGCCGAGCCGCTGCGCGCGCAGCGTGGCGCCCATTGCGTTCACCTGCTGCATCACTTCGCCGAGCGCGTCCTCGAACTGGGCTCCACGCGCGCGGATCGAGTAATCGCCTTCGCGCATAGCTTCGAGCAGGTTAGCCAAAGTACGAAGCGGCGAAGCAACGCGCTCGCGGGCAGCGCTTGCAAAAGCGAGCCAGCCGCCGATCACGAAGAGGCCGACTGTCCACTGCACTTTCGCGGGATGATTGCCCGCGTAAAGCATGATCATTGAAGCCAACACGCCGGGAAGCCCCGCGGCTAATGCGAGGATCTGCACGCGACGCTCATGAACGAGGTTACGGAGGCGAGGCAGTCTCACAGGTTATAACGCTGCAGACGGCGATACAAGGCGCTTCGGCTCAGCCCCAGCGCGTTGGCCGCATGGCTCACATTGCCGTCGTATTTGGCAAGAGCTTTCTTGATGAGAAAGGCTTCCACTTCTTCGAGGCTCATCTCATCCAGGCGTGCCGGACCTGTCGGACCTGTTCGCAGGGCGAGATCGGAAACGCGTACGTGGCTGTCCTGAGCGAGCAGCACGGCGCGCTCGATGACATGGTTAAGTTCGCGGACGTTCCCCTGCCATTGATTGTTCATCAGCGCCTGCATCGCGGGCTGATCGAAGCCGACGAGGCGCTTGCGATATCGCTGGGCGTACGAGCTGAGGAACTGGGATGCCAGCAAAGGGATGTCTTCCTTGCGCTCGCGCAACGGAGGAATATGGATTTCGATCGTGTTCAACCGGAAGAGAAGATCCTCGCGGAAGCGATTGTTTGTGACTTCGTCGGTTAGATTCGCGTTCGTCGCCGAGATGATGCGCACATCGACGCGTTTGGTCTTCGAAGACCCGACGCGCTCCATCTCGCCTATTTCCAGCACTCGAAGAAGTTTCGACTGCAGGTTATAAGGGACGTTGGCGATCTCGTCGAGGAAGAGCGTACCACCGTCGGCGAGCTCAAACCGCCCCACGCGGTCGGCCTTGGCATCGGTGAATGCGCCTTTGACGTGGCCGAAGAGTTCACTCTCGAAGATGCCCTCGCTGAGGCCGCCCGCGTTGACGGTAACCAAGGGTTTGGAGGCGCGCTCTGAGATGGCGTGAATGGTGCGCGCGACCACTTCCTTGCCGCTGCCCGGCTCGCCCGTGATCAGCACGTTGGCATCGGACGGGCCCACGCGGCTGATGAGTTGGAGCACCGGCTGCATCGCCGGCGCTTCGGCGATCATCAACGGTTTGCCTTCAGCGCGGAGCAGGCGGTTCTCGGCCTCGAGGCGCTGCCCTTTACGGAGTGCTTCACTCAATGCGAGCTGCGTCTTCACGATGGCTACGAGCCGCGCGTTGTCCCAAGGCTTCTGCACGAAGTCCCGCGCGCCGCGGCGCATAGCTTCGACGGCGAGTTCGACACTACCCCAGGCGGTCATGACGACAACCGGAGTGGTGGGGTCCACCAACTGAATCCTTGCCAGGAGATCCAGCCCTTCCTCGCCGGAGGTTGTGTCGCGCGTGTAATTCAGGTCCATGATGAGCGCGTCGTAGTCGCGCGTTTCGAGCGCGTTCACGACGGCCGCGGGCGAGGAGACCGAGTCTGTCTGGTAACCCTCCGCCTTCAGCAGGAATCGCAGAGCTTCCAGCACGTCGGCCTGGTCGTCCGCGATCAGGATGCGTTTCTTATCCATTGAAGGGCATTCCGCCAAACAGTGTAGGCATGGGTGATTCCATAACATCTTCGCCGATAAACCGAGGCGCGGACAATTTCGGCTGTCCGCTGCTGGGACGGCGGTGTACGGTATCGAATTAAGTTCGGCAACTTGGAGGCGCCTGTCGGAGTCCAATACGGTGTGCGCTATTGGGGGATACTTGCGGCGAAGCTAGCGGCTGCGGCGGCGTTCCTGTCGGCCGTCTGGTACGGTCTCCACCGTATCTATACGCCTACTTCACCTCACGTGCTGCGGTTCAAGTTGTCTCCTTTCCTCCACGACTTACCGTGGACGGGCTTGGTTCTGCTGTTCTTTCTATCGGCGGTGGGGATTCTCTTTCTCATCATTTGGGACCAGCGGTATCGATGCCGGACTTGCGGACGGCGCTTGCGGATGCCGGTTTTAACCGGGCGATACGCGCAGATGCTGCTCTACGGCAAGCCTAAGCTCGAATATATCTGCACGTACGGTCACGGGACGTTAAAGGTGCCGGAACTCCACATCGGCGGCAATGAGCCGAGCGACTGGCAGCCGCATGGCGACGATATGTGGAAAGAGCTGTATTCCTACGACAAGCCCGGCAAGGAATAACAGTTCCGGGCAGGGGTGTCCCACAAGCGGACACAGATTTCTTCGTGCTGTACTTCTAAGTCCTTTGTTTCCGTAGCTCGTCTTCACGGCCCGGCACGTGCCATTCTTTGAACGGCATGGACGTTCCAAGAAAAAATGCAGCGCGCAACCGGCTTATCCGCCGGTCAGTGATTGGTGTGGTGACGTTGTGCGTTGTTGGCGCGTCATGGGCCGGTATTTCGCGGCTTAAGCCGGCTGCGCCGACGGTTGAAGGTCCCACGGTTTGGCCTGATACGGTCAAGCGCGGATCGATGCTGCGGCAGGTCCGCGGCCTCGGCACACTGGTGCCCGAAGAGATTCTTTTCATTGCGGCACAGACGGATGGGCGTGTCGACCGCATTGCGGTGCGACCGGGCGCGACCGTCGCTCCCGATACTGTGCTGCTGCAGCTGAGCAATCCGGAACTGCAGTTGGCCGCGAATGATGCCGAGTGGCAGGTGAAAGCCGCGCAGGCGACTCTTACCGACCTTCGCGTGCGGCTGCAGAGCCAAAAACTGGAGCAGCAATCGGTTGCGGCGCGCGTGCATTCCGACTACGTACAAGCTAAGTTGAAGGCGGATCTGGAGCAGCGGCTCGGGGACGCAGGGTTGACGTCAGAGATCAATCTGAAAACGACCAAGGCGATCGCGGACGAACTCCAGAACCGTGCGTCGATTGAAAAGCAGAAAGTAGATATCAGCGGCGAATCTATCGAGGCGCAACTTGCGGCGCAGCGGGTGCAGATCCAAAAGCTGCAGGCGGCGTGGGATCTGAAAAAGGCCCAAGTCGCGCAGTTGATGGTCCGCGCGGGCGCAGCGGGTGTGCTGCAGCAGCTTCCCGTGGAAGTGGGCCAGCGGCTGACGCCGGGGACTGTGCTTGCCAAGATTGCCCAGCCCTCGAAGCTGAAGGCCGAATTGAAGATCCCCGAAACGCAAGCCAAAGATATTCTGTTGGGCCAGACCGTGCAGATCGATACGCGCAACGGAATTATTCCGGGACGTGTGAGCCGCATAGATCCCGCCGTGGTGAACGGGACCGTAACCGTCGACGTTCGTCTGGAAGGTGAACTGCCATCAGGCGCTCGCCCCGACCTGAGCGTCGATGGATCGGTGGAAATCGAACGGCTGAGCGACGTAATGTATGTCGGGCGACCTGTTTTGGGGCAGCCGGACACGACGATCACTCTGT
>DASQDN010000508.1:0-23164 GCA_035634155.1 Bryobacteraceae bacterium
CCTCGACCATATCCCGGCCGAGCGCATCGAGTTGCGGCCCTAGCCATCGATTGATTCAGGAGAAAGACCGAAAATGCCCTTACACAGGTCCATAGCCGTAGTGTGTCTTTGCGTTCTTCTGATCCGTTCAGCGAACGGGGAGTCCCCCGTTCGCGATGGCCGATTCCTCTTCGAACAGGAGACATTCGGTGGAAACGGCCGCACTTGCCAAACCTGCCATATGCCCAAATCAGGAACGCTGTCGCCGCGGGACGCGCAAAGGCGATTCGCAACCAACCGGCTCGATCCATTGTTCCGCCATGACGGGAGTGACGATGGGCGCGGTAACGGCGTGCAGCGAGTGTTGACGGAGGCCACGATTCTTGTCGAAATTCCTTTGCCTCCCAATGTGAGGCTCGCCGACGACCCCGCCGCACGATCCGTAACAGTGCGCCGAGGAATCCCATCGACGTTGAACACTCCGGCGCTCGATCCCGTACTGATGGTGGACGGGCGTGAGCCGAGCTTGGTATCACAGGCCGGCAACGCCATTCGCGGCCACGCGCAAGGGTCAGCGACAATCGCTGCCGGCGACCTCGACGCCGTCGCACGATTCCAGCTCAGTGACAGGTTCTTCAGCTCCCCGGTTCTTCGCGAGTATGCCCGCGGCGGGCCGGCGCCCACTCTCCCGCTCGGCGTAACGGAATCAGAACGACGTGGGAGACGCTTCTTTGAAGACCGCATTGACCCGAAAGATCCGACAGTGGGGTCTTGCTCGATATGTCATAGCGGCCCGCTGCTCAACCGGCCGAACCAGTTCTTCCCGGCCGGGCCCGAATTTCGGATTGTCTCGGTGGGTATCTCGGAGTTCAACCACGCTAAGAACCCTGTGAGGACTTTTGTCTTCAAGAATGCCGATGGGTCGGAAACCTCGATCGTCAGTCCCGATCCCGGGCGTGCGCTGATCACAGGTCGGCCCGAAGATGCTAACGCATTCAAAATCTCGCCGCTTCGGGGCATTCGCCGTACAGCGCCCTACTTTCACGACAACTCCGCTCGCACCCTGGAGGACGTCGCCGCTCACTACACCCGCTTGTTTGCCGTGTTCGATCCCCGCAATCCGATCGTCCTGACGGCCGTGGACGAGGCTGACATCGTTGCGTATCTGAAGTTGCTCGACTGATCCGCGTTCGTCTCAGGAAGGAGCGAGATCGCCGCTGCTACAAAGTCGCTGCGATCTCGCTTTCTCGCGCTACAGACTCTTGAGGAAAGCGATAAGCGCGTTCTTGTCTGACGGACTTAGCGTCAGTCCAAACTCATGTCCCTTCGCCGTCGAGAGGCGTGGCGGGTCCAACCACTCTTCTCAAGATGTGACGGCGCCGTCGGGATGGAATCGACCGCGGTACCAAACACCTTTAAGTGACGGAACCTTGTACAGGCCCGTTCCTTTTCGAGTCCTGAGTGCCAGGTTTGCATCCGTACGCACTGAGACCCGGACGATGTCAGCCGCGTAAGGATGGCTTTTGGAAGGCTGATAGCCTTCCGCTGTCGTGAGCTTGTTGTTGGTGTAGAACGGGGGAGTGTGGCAACGTGCACATCCTTCCCGATGGAAGATCCTCTGTCCCAACCGTATGCGCGGATCGGTGCGGTTCGGGTTAGCCGGCGGCTTCAGCGCAAAAATGTACTGCGCCAGTGCAAACAACGCATCGTCCGAGAAGCGATATACAATCTTCCGTTGACCATCAGTTAGGAGCCGGTGCGGCCCGAAATCAGCGCTGTCACAGCAACTCACCAGAGCGGCGTAGCGCATCACATCGCCCATACCTCGCAGTCGGTGAGTCGCTGTGTGGTCGATATATCGCCGCTCGCCAATGCCGATCAGATCGGGAACCTTCGTGGGGAACAACGGACTGCCATTGAACCTTGCGAACACTCCGGGCGCGATTCGTCGGAACAGCGCGCGGTACTCGACCTCCGGCAGCTCCCGGATGTTCGCATGCACGTCATCGGGAATCCACGGCGCCGCAGCCGACCGCCAGGTCCACGTTTTGGGTGTGTCGCCGTACATACGGAAAATGGCGCCACTCACCAGCCGTCCAAGAAGAGCATTCCCGCGCGCGTTTGACGGCGCACCGTCAATCTTTACGCCGTTCTCAAGTGTGCGCGTGTGACAGCCGCCGCAGTCCTCCACCGACAGCGCGAGTCCATCTCCGGTCGGCGTCCATCGGAGACCCGCGATCGATCCGTCCGCTTGCGGCTTCGCGCCTGCTTTCATCAACGCTTCGGCACTGCGGGCCATCGCGATCAGTTCCGGGTCGTAGGAACGAGTCGCGGGAACGTCCATTTCCCGGAAGACAATCTGTCCCGCGTTGATCCACTCCGCTTTGGTTCGTGGGCCGGGCCGGATTAGCGCCTCCGGCCTGACGTTGGCGATGAACTCCGAGTAGCCGAGCGGTTCCCGCCCTGGGAGGTAAACCGGATAAGTGCGGAACAGCTCCGCTTCCGGCGCCGCGTAATACTCCCGCTCGGAAAAGTGATCCGGCCGAACATTGAGGCCGGCGACGGGCGTTGCCCAATCGGCGAGTTCCTTGTCGTTCCACACGCGCGGCGCGGCAATCTTCGAATCTCGACTGTGCGCTACTGGCGCAGAGGCAAGCGCTAAGGACAGGATTGTTAGTATCAGACTCTTCATGCCCATACATCGCGCGAATCCCGTGCTCTGCGACGATCTGCGCGGTTGAAGTATGGGCTACACCGGGGCTACATGGACGACGTAACCCCGGCTCTGGCTACCAGGACAGTCTCAATGCGAGCTGAATGGTACGCGGCGCCGCGGTCGCACTTGCAAACCGGAAGTTCGGCGCTTGCGCGAAGACACTCGTCGTTGCGTTGAACGTGTACAACCCGGTTTGCACTCCTGTGATATTCGTCCGGTTTGTGAGGTTGAACGCTTCACCAATAAGCTGCAGGCGGAATTGTTCCAGACCGAGTGGGATGTACTTGGCCACCCGCGTATCCAGCGTCGCGAAAGTCGGGAGCCGTTCCGTATTTCGTCCATACCCGGGAGCACGGTCGTTGCGCGGATTGCCATCGTTATTCACATCCTGCCCGACGCGAACCGTATAAGGCAGACCTGAAGCCGCCTCCGTGATCAGCGAAAGCTGCCAGTCTCCGAAGAGCGCACGCGCAAAGGGACTGAACTGGTTGGCGTAGTTGATGTCCCATACCAGCGATCCGACGAAACGGTGCGGAACGTTGGCCTCGCCAGGACCTCGATCCCCGCGAACATTCAACGTATCCTGCACAATGGCCGCGTCATCTCCGGTGTCGGGAACCACCGCGACCGGGCTCGGATTGTCATCAATGACCTTTGACCACGTGTAGGACGCGAGAAATTGGAAGTTCCTGGCATACCGCTTTTGCGCCTGGATGAAGGCTCCGTGATACATGGAGTTCGCAGTGCTTTCCGCCACCGTAATACGGCCGAAGTTCGCGTTCGGGCGCGGGGCGGTGCGGCGGAGGTATGTGATCGGCGTTTGCGTCCCGCCGGCGACGATGGAACCACTCACAGCCTGCGCCTGCGCAACATTGATGTCGCGTGACCTGGGCAAACGAAGTCCCCGAACGCCCAGGTAGCCGAGCGTCACCGAGGTGTCGGCCGCAACGCGCAGCTCCAGATTGTAGCTCCACTGCCACGTTTCGGGCTGCTGATAATCAGGCGACAGGATGAATAGATTCGGGCGAAACGTAACGCCCGTCGGAATCGAACTCAGCAGGTTCGGAAACGTCGGGAATCCGGGCGCTCCGCCCTGCAGCGTGAACTGGAAGATCTGTTGCCCGTTGTTAGTGTGGGACGTGCCCGTCACGATGCTGGAGGTCCGGCCGATGTAACGGCCCACGCCTCCGCGCATAGCCGCCCACTCGGTGAGTCGATACGCAAACCCCAGGCGAGGCGAGAAGTTGTTGTCGTCGCGATTGATTCGATCGTTATACAAACCCAAGGCCGCCAGACCCGGATCCGGATTGCGAATTGTCCCGGCTGCGTAATCGAACAGATCGTATCGAACGCCGTAGTTCAACGTCAGCCGGTCGCTCGCCCGCCACTGATCCTGAGCAAAGAACGCGTACTCGTTAACATTAGGCTTCGATAGCGGCCCGGAAGTATTCTGTCCCGGCAGAGCCTGCGTGAAACTCGTAGGTCGGCGCTCGGCATACTCGGCCAGCGACGAGAAGAAGTATGTGCCTCCGAATTGTCCAGGGAAGAAGTTTTCCACACGAGCGAAGTTCACGTCGCCGCCAAACTTCAAGCTATGGCGTCCCCGAATCAATGACAAAGTCGAGATACCCTGATACGCGTCGATGTTCGTATAACGAGGGCTGAAGTTATTCCGTCCGTAAGTGATGTATCGCGCGCCCGCCTGGTTCACCTGAACGTTCGGTCCCTCGGAATTCGCGCTGCCTGGCGCATCGTCTTTCAGATAGTTGAAACGAGCATCGAAGATTGTAGCCGTCCCAATCACGCGGTTATAGTTCAGCGTGAGATTGTCGGTGTAGTTACTGCTGTTACCGGTTCCACTCGGATGGGTTTGGAAGGTGTTTTCGAAGTTGACGCCGTCAAAGCGGTGACGGTTGTATCGCGTCGACAGGTTCTGATTGGACCCGATGTTCCAATCAACCTTGGCCAGGTAGATGTTGTTGTCCTGACGCCGCTGATAAGGCTCGGTGTACTGCGCCAGTTCACGCACCGCCTGCTGCGACGCCGCATCGGCCGGCGCGTTAGGTAGGAAGTTCGTTACCGGCTCGGAGTTGCGCTGGCCCTCGTAATTAAAGAAGAAGAATAGCTTGTCGCGCACCACCGGCCCTCCGATGTTCGCGCCGAACTGATCGTATTCGTAGGGCTGCCGCGGAATGCCAAGCGGAAAGCGAGCACTGGGGCTGAACTTGTTGCTCGACTGATTCGCCCGGAGCTTGGTCGTGCGCCAGAACCAGAACGCATTGCCATGGAACTCATTGGTGCCGGACTTGGTCACCACGTTGATCACGCCACCGCCCGCGCGTCCAACTTCAGGAGCGAAGCTGTTGTTATTCACCTGGAACTCGCGCACGCTCTCCTGGCTGAAGCTGTACGGATTGCGGACGCCGGCGCGACCTGTCGACTGTCCGAAGAACACGTTGTTGGAATCGGCGCCATCGATCAGCAAACTATTCATCGTGCCGCGCTGACCGCCGAACGAAAGGTCGCCGCCGCGAGGGTCGCGAACCACGCCGGGAGTCAGCGTTGCGAAATCGAGGAAGTTCCGCCCGTTGATCGGAAGATCGCGAACCGCTTTCTCGTTAACGGTCGTGCTTGTTTGCGAACGCGTGGTTTCCAGAACGGGCTGTTCTTCGGTCACAGTCACCGACTCCGTCGCTGACCCGACCTCCAATTGAAAATCGATCGTAGCAACCGCGCCTACGTTCAGAGCGATCCCGGAGCGTCGCACTGCTTTGAAGCCCGGCGCCTCGATCTCAAGCGAGTACCTACCCACGGGTACACGAACGAAGTTATAGAGTCCGGCCTCACTCGTGACGGACTCGCGGACGAGTCCCGTATCTTCATTTCGAGCCACCACCCGAGCCGCGGTCACCGACGCGCCCGATGGGTCGACGATGGTTCCGTTCAACGTTGCCCCCGCGATCTCGGATTGGGCGTGGCACGTCGCCGCCCAGAAAACACACATGGAGAAGTAAAGAAGTAGTCGACGCATCTCTAACCAATCTAGCGGACAAGTGTTACAGACGTATTTCTCGGCGAAAGCCCCAGTCGCCCGTGGGCTGGTGAGACGGTTGCCGAGGCGTGGTTCGCGTTACGCAATATTGGCGCGCCTGTCGTCATGCCGTCACAAATCGGGAATAGCATAACGGGCGAACTCTCCCTACTTTCCATGACCACACATATCGAAGGATTTTGGCTGCGCACAGCACTGTGCGCGCTTTCTATCTGCGGGTCCGCGGCGGCGCAAGCGCAGACCCCGAGCGTACGACTTCTCCTTCCGGAACGTACCCGGTTGCTGCAAGGCCAACTCGTGGACGTCTTCGTCGAAGTGCGGAACGCCGCAACCGTGACTGGACTGAAAGTGATGGCCGGATCCATGGACATCACTTCCAAGTTTTCAGAACCAGTGAAATCGGAGCTCGATTGTGACACCTCGAGTGACTGGGTAATCAAAGCTCCCTTGCAGTCATTCGAAACTCCAGGCGCGATGAAGCTCGAGGTAACTGTATCCGCCGCGGGAACGGCCGTAACCGACAGCCGCATGATTCAAATCCAAGCCTTCGATGCGATTCGCCCGCGAAACATCGTCCTCTTCATTGGGGACGCCATGGGTACCGCGTATCGCGACGCCGCGCGTTTGGTTTACCGTTCCGTTGTCGACGCAAACGGAAAGAACTCGTTCCGCGAAGGATTCTTCGACAACCTGCTGGAGATGGACAAGATGCCCGTCAGTGGCATGTCTATGACCTATGGTTCAGACTCAATTGTTCCTGACTCGGCGAACACCGGGACCGCCTGGGCAACAGGAAACAAGAGCTTCCTCAACGCCGTAAACATGTTCGCCGATGGAACCGACTGCCGGTGGCGTTTCAATGGCCAGCAGAACGCCGCGAACCTTCAGTACATCCTCGACAATCCCCGCGTTGAGAATCTTTGGCAGTACCTGAAGCGTCGATTCGGATACAGAGCCGGCATCGTCTCCACGGCTGCTGTTACGGACGCCACACCTGCCGTACAAGGAGCGTATGTTGGATTTCGACAGGCGCGGCTTGAGATCGCAAGGCAGTATCGTGAGAATCCGATGCTAGGCGGACGCCCTGCATTTGATGTCGTGCTTGGTGGTGGCGCCGACCCGTTCACCGCTGCCGGCCGGCCCGACAAGCGCGACCTGATCTCCGAGCTTCGTAGCCTCGGATACCAGTACGTCACCACTGCCGCCGAGCTTCGCAACGCCCGCGTCGGAGCGCCTCTGTTGGGCCTTTTCAAAGGCTCGGCAAGCCCGGCGCCGGGCAGCAACGGGATCACCACGGCGGGCGACGTGAATATGGATGTCGCTTATGACAAGCTCGGATTGCAGCGTCCTGCATCTGAACCTAATGCTTCGCTAGGCTCTTTCACTGACCAGCCGATGCTCGAACTGATGACTCAGAAGGCGATCGATGTTCTATCGGCCAATCTCTTCGGTCAACCCTTCATCCTGATGGTTGAAGCTGCATCCATTGACAAGCAGTCGCACCCGAACAACGCCGCTGGTACTATCTGGGACACCATTGAGATGGACAAGGCCGTCGGTGTGGCGCGCGCATGGGCGGCAAAGCGGCCGGTCAACGACACTCTTATCGTCGTCACTGCCGATCATGACCAGTCACTCCACATCATCGGTGTCAGCAACACTCCGGACACCGAATACTTCGAGAAGAGCAAGAGTCAGAAAGTGAGCTTCACGACTGCTGCTGGAGCCCAGGACTTCACCGTGTACGGCGATGCTTACTCGAACGTACGCGCCGGATTGCCATTCGTCAATGCCAGCACTGGCGCCTCGAATAACGGTGGCGCCGCCGGAATGCCTTCCTCGTTCACACCCGTCGCAGCGCCGGCAGGCGATCCCGCAGCCGCTGCGTACTCGACCTACTTCGGATTCCCAGCGTACAAGCTCGACCCAGCGACCGGATACCCCGTTAACTCCGGCGCAGGTCTGCGGCGCTTGGCCGTAGGCTTCCGCACCGGTGATCACACTGGCTCGAGCGTTCCACTTACAGCGCAAGGTCCCGGCGCGTACATGTTCACTGGGTACATGGATCAGTCCGATATCTTTTTCAAACTCGCGGCCGCGGTCAGCACCGACACAACGGAAGGCGACAAGTTCGTCGATACCGTCTTGAGCGGACCGGCTAACCCTAAGACGTTCGGAAAATAGATGCGTACATCAACGTTCACCGTCGCGGCGCTGCTCTTTGCAGCGTCGCTTTACGCCCAATCACCGCAAGCAACCTCCGATCCGCAAGCTCGCGGCGATAGATTCGTTTGGTTCTCTTTATCCGAAACGCGTGAGCAATTGCTCGCTATCCTCGGTAAACCCACCGTTGTGGCCGACTTCGGCAAAGACCTCGAATCGTGGCAATATCAGATCGGAGACATTGACCACCACGACTTTTCGCATCAGATCGTCTTGCGAAAGAACGGCTCGGTCGTCAGCATTACTCGCAACTACGAACCCGAGCGAGCAGTAGACGACCTGTTTCCCGAGCAACTGACCACATTGCACATCGTCCCCGGCAGCTCATTCCCCATGCGAGTTCGCCGACTGCCGAACGATGTAGTCGCGATCGCGATCGGTGTATCCAGTCCTCGTGAAAAGACCAGTCAGATCGTACTCATGCGGATCGCCGAGCTGAAGCACTTCTACCCCTCACTCTTCGGCCATTTGCAAGCGGCAGTGCGTAACTCTGAGTACGCACGGAAAGCCCAGCAGAATCTTCATGGACGTGTAATCCGGTATCAATAAAGGCCTGCCTACCATGTAGAAGTCGATAAGAGTACAACGCTCCCCCAAGCACGCCCACAACTACATCTGCTTGAGCGCTGTAGCTCGCTTTCTTAATCGATCCACCCCCGGGAAAGATGCCGCTCCCCTTCTTTTGAACTTAGAGGGACTCGCCGTGAAGACCATTAGGTCACTGGTTCGCATTTGCCGCTCGCCCTTGCGGCCGTGCTGTTGCCGCATGTGCAAGCCGCGCCTGTATCGGCATCGGGGCTGCTTCTCTTTTCCATCGATGGATTCAGCACCTATCCGATTCACATCACCATGCTGACGGGCGCGCATCCCGCAAAGCATGGCATCTACTCGAATGTGAAGTTCGATCCCGAACTCAAGAACGCTGCCGGTTCGGCCCTGGTATGCCGACGATATTCAGACGACCACTCTCTGGGCTGCCGCGGCTGAAGCCGGATACACGTAGGGAGCGTTGCGATCGAACCCGACCTGGTATCCACTAAGGACGGCGTCCTGATTGCGCGCCACGAGCCGTTGCTGGACGGAACCACCGATGTTGCCCTGCGCCCCGAATTTGCTTCTAAGAAAGCAACCAAGCTTCTCGACGGCATTAAGACCACCGGCTTCTACGCCTCGGATTTCACGCTGGACGAGATCAAGCGTCTGCGCAACGTGCAGCCGAATGCGGCTCGCTCGACGGCGTTCGATCGATCTCCGGTGATGCCAGAGGCTTCGGCGACCTGATCACCGATGCACAACTCCAAGACATTGCCAGATATGCCGATGGCATTGGACCCTGGAAGCGATACATAGTGACAGTACGAGGCATCCATGCCAATGGCACGGCAAAGCCGACGACGTAAACGGAGAGGGCGCGGTGAACGATGCCGATAAGCGGGTCGTAACTTCGGATCTCGTAACGCGCGCCCATCGAGCCGGACTGTTCGTTCATGCCTATACTTTCCGCAATGAGAAGGGCCAGCTTGCCGCGGACTACAATGGCGACCCGGAAGCCGAGTACATCCTGTTCTACATGCTCGGAGTGGATGGCGTCTTCACGGACACGGCCCACGGGGCACGTAGATCGGCAGCTCTGCAGATTCCGTAAGTGTAAGCAAACAGGCCGCGCGCCGCAGTAACGAGACTGTAACCATCTTTTATGTTGATTACTCTCGTCCGGCTCAGTCTAATATATGCAGGTGCCCTTATGAATAGAATCTGGCGACGGATACTGACTTGGTGGTATCAGAACAACTGGGCGGCCAACTGACTATTGGAGTGCGCCAGCCAAACCGTTGCTGTTGGCTGGCGCGCCTCCACCCGCATAACTCAAACGCGCGCGTCTAACAATGCCAACAGCGAACTGAGTTCGGAGTTCTTCTTCATCTCCTGATAAACGACACTCTGCTCAACCATTGCTTTCTTAACAAGGCCCTTCACGCCAGGGTCGCGGTAGATGTGGTCTGCCAAACTGAGAAAGATTATCCATGAGATCAGATTGTCTGTCGGATAATGAACGCCGGCCATAACCCGACGATCTCCGATGTCGAGCCCATACTGCAGCATGCAGGTGATTGACTGGTTCGAAAAACCTCCTGTCGCCCGCATCGTCTCGATCACGCCGCCGACCGCACAAAGCCCCTGCAGCGCATGGCCGCTGCAAGCCGAAGGCGAATCTGCGCTGGCGGCATGCAAGTGACTGAAATTCACTACGCCTGGCAATACGTTCGCCATCTGGTACGGTCGAGGCCGCTGCAATCGCAGCTTGAAATTGGTGGATACGAACCCTGGTTCCTTGCGGATATGGCTGTTCAAATAAGCTGTCGCCATGTCAAAGATCTGCTGCGGTGAAACAGTGGCGTCGTAGTAGGCGTGCTTGGCGACGAACGCGTTGGGGCCATCCTCCTCGCGAAACCATGTGGCGTGCGTCGGGCGACCCAGCACATTCGCGTCTACCGCAGGCTGCCTCCCCAGGAACCCGTTGGCGCGCATGTGCCCGAGGACGGCAAGGTCCGCCGTTGTCCGGCTCTGCATCGTAGCCGCGTTGGCCGCCGCGCCAAGCCACTGTCGATTAACCCCGTCGTACCGAGGCCAAATATTGTCTGCGATGAAGTCCGTAACGCGGTCCATCCAACTCCAAAAGTCTGCCACTCGAGTTGGAACGGTCGGATCCCAGTCGAGCGGCGGGTCGCCGCCGGGAGGAGTGGGCAGATCCTTGGTGTAGCTCTTGTTGAGAACTCCCCACGGCAGAAAGGGAAACGCTTGTGCGATCGGCAGCATGCTATGCAGTAGCCTCCTTTAGGCACCACTGACGCCAGATGTCTCGGTACGCCAGTTCGATTTGTCTTGTGATCACGAGCCCGTTCGTCATCGAAGAACTCTTAAATTGACTTGGAATTGAGCACCGGTATCGGACGAGCGTGTCGACATCGGACGCCAGTTGCACCGCGCGCTCCACGTACTCCTCAACGCTTTGCGCCACCAGCGAAGGCAGCCCTACTCGGGCCAGAATCGCCGATCCGACACGGGATACGTGTGTTGCGCCTTCCAGGACCACAACCGGAACTCCCATCAGGAGACAGTCGCAGGTGGTTGTCTGCCCGTTATAAGGAAAGGTGTCAAGCGACATATCAACGCTGCCGACGCAGGCAAGATGTTCTTCCAACGGCATTCCGCCGCGAAACAACAAGCGGTCCGCGCCGATCCCATGCGCCGCCAGATTTTCTATAAAGAATCGCTGAGCCGCAGAGCCTTCCCGATCAAGTTCGCGATCAGGATTGTGAATCAGCAGGCGAGCCCCAGGGGTTCGATCCAGGATCTGCGCAACAGCCCGCCAGAAAGGGGGATTCGTCTTGGCGGGTCGTTGAAACATCCCCAGCGTGACATACCCATTTCGAACCGCCGGCGGAGTATCCTCTCTCGCCCAATCGTGCGAAGGCGGTAGATAGGAGAAGTAGCCGGAGTCGATTCGCCGGACGCGTTCCGAATATTGGTCCTCATGGTTCTCGGGACACGTCCATCGATCCGTGAAGATGTAGTCGATGTCGGAAAGACCAGTAGTACAGGGATAATTCGGAATACTCACCTGCACCGGCGCGGGTCGCATCTTGAAGATGCGAAGACCATGGTCCGGGTATTGCCCCGACAGGTCTACCAGGATGTCAATTGCATCCGACCGAATCAACCCGTGGATTTCAGCTTCGGACAGTTTGGTCGCCTCGCGCCAGCCATCAACCAGGTTGACGTACTCCGGCGTAACGGCATCGTCATGCGGCCGAGTATGGTAACAGTAGATCTCGAACTCCTCGTGATTGTGCGCCCGAATCAGTGGCATCACAAAATGGAACGCCGGACCTCCGTTGAACTCCCCGGCAAGGTACCCGATCCTCAGTCGCCGCTCGGGGTCGCGCGAGTTCGAGTGGAGCACGCTCGCTTCGATGTTGGCGCAATGTGCTCGCTGCCATGCTTCGTGGGCCTGTCGCAGCGACTCTCGAGACTCCCCATACCTGTGAAGACGGGCAGTTAGGTAGAAAGAGTGCAAGTACGACGAGGCAACGCCCTCCGCAATCAGTCCTTCGCAAAGCGAAAGGCAGCCGTCCAGGTCGCTGGCGTGCCACTGCGCTACCGCCAGCCAAGCCCTATAACTCGGGTTTCGCGGCTCCAGTTCCAGCGCCCGAACCCGGTGCTCAAGCGCGGCTTGCGAGTACCCGAAACCCGCATAAAGATTCGCCAACCGGGTGTGCGTTTCAGCCGAATCCGGCTGCAGGCGCAACCGGAATCGCAGAACCTCAGCCGCTTCGTTATATCGCCGGGTCTCCACCAGCGCGCTTGAAAGCTTGTCCAGTATCGTTGTGTCCGTCGGGTTGCGCTTGTGCTCGGTAAGATACTCGCGAATCATCGCTAAGCGACCGACCGGTCCTTCACCAGGAGAATGGCGGTCGCCGAGTTCTCACCGGGTGGAGGGGGAGTAACCGGATGGGTGTGCGACTGAATACCGGGACCGTCCAGTTGTGGGAACTTCGGGTCCACAACAATCTCATCGGTTCCGATCACTTCGAGGCAGGCTTCATTGGACATGGTGTTTTCTCCTGATTGGGCTCTCACACACAAACTCTTAGCGGAAACAGTCCCCGTTTGGGGACACGACGGACACATGACTCGCGGTCCACGGCCGTTCACTTATCACCTGGGCGGCACAGTCAGCGACGATTACAACCGCATTCGATTCACCAAAGCTTTGAAGCGCGGCTCCCCGCGCAAAGTCTCCAGGAATGGAGAAACTTTCAGGTAAAGTAATCGTCGGTCTTTCCAATTGGCTGCCGATTCCAGCAGGTCAAGCGCCCTCGAATTGCGGCCCCGCAGGCATTCCACCCACGCCATAGTCACCGGCGATAGCAGGTTGTGATCAAGGTCACGTTGCAGGCGGCGCACATACGGTTCCGCCGCCCCCGCGTTGCCGGCCATCAAGTGAAACTGCGCGAACATCTCGTCGGCAACCGAAGGCCTTGGCCTTTCTCCCGTCTTGGACTGATACCGCGCCTCAGCCGCTGCCACGCGTTGAGCCTCGATAAAGGCCTTCTCAAAGTACAGCTTGCGTTTCGCCCCTTGCGACAGATAGGCCGCCCGCGCATACGCCTGTCCTAAGTTCCGTCGCGTCCCCAGTGCTCCCCGGCCCTCTACCGTCTCCTCCAGCACCTTGATAGCCTCCTCGGCTTTGTCTGCCATCAGCAGCAGAAAGCCTTGGGTCGTTGGGGTTGCTCGATCGAACGGTTCATCCGCAAGGGCTCTCCGCAGGTGCTCAAATGCTTCCTGAAAACGGCCGTTCTGCGCAATGTAGCCGGCATACCAGCGCCGTGCTCGCGCGTAGCCCGGCTTCAACTTCAAAGCATGAAGGTAGCTCGCCTCGGCCGCCGTCCAGTCCCACTGCATCTGTTGAATGGATGCAAGCACCGCGTGCGCCTCCGCGAGTTCAGGATCGAGCCTCACCGCCAGATCGGCATACTGACGAGCTTTCTCGATCGATCCTGGATCGGGCGCGTTGTAATTCATCCGTCCGATATGGGCTTCAGCCAGGGATGCGCTGGCCAGCGCGAAGCTCGGATCCTCCTGCAATGCTCGTTCGAACAAAGTAACGGCCGAAGTAGTCGACTCGGGAGATATCTCCTCCATCAGTTCACGGCCGCGTGTGTACAGATCGAAAGCCGCGTTGCTCCGCGTCGGCGGTCTGCCCAACAACGAATCGCTCGGTCCAACCAAAACCTGCCGCACACGCCACGCGACGCGTGTCAGTCGCTCCGCGGGCCCCTGTACCTGCGACGAGCGCGCGGCCAGCCTGCGTTGTAATGCTGCCACCACGTTTTCCGCAATATTCTCCTGTAGGTCCAAGGCGCGTCCGATGCGGGCGCTGTCAAAGCGTTCGGACCACACCAGCGATCCGTCCTTGTTGTCGGTCAAGGACACGGATAGCACCGTTCGTTTGTCATCGGCTTGAAGGGCCCCATCCAGCGAGAACGGCGCCACTGTCCGTGCGGGAGCATGCGCCCTGGCGGCCCGCAGCGGCACCACGCGAACTCCTTCGACATTCATCAGCCGTCGCATCACTTCTTGTGTCGTGCCGCTGCAAACATGGTTGTACTCAGCGCGGCGCGTTTCGTTCGTGATATCGAAAACTTCAATCGTGGTGGCCAACGGGTCGCGAGCCGCTGCAGTGCGGGTGGGATAGGCCACCACACCGAGGACGACCGTGCCGCAGACCACCGCCGCCGCTGCCGCCGCCCAAGGTGCTTGGCGACGCAGCAGCGATGCGCGTGGCTGGGCGGTCGGAATGGCGGCCAGTTGCGGCACCGGTTCAACGCCCCGCTCAGGAACCAGCGCCACCGCCGTTCCCCCCGTTGAGGGAAGACCTTTGGATTGTCGCGCCGTCGATTTGATATTTCCCTCCAGCGCGTCCAGGATGTCGCAAACGCGTTCGAAGCGGTCTTCAGGCGCCGGCTCCAGGCATCGGAGGATGGTGCGTTCCCAGTGCTCGGGCAAGCTGCTCGATCGCTTGCTCGGAGGAATGGGAGATTCCCACAGTTTCGCGTAATAGAGTTCGGGAAGAGAGCGCGCCGGAAAGGCGCGAGACCGTGTCACCATCTCGTCGATTAGCATTCCAAACGAGTAGATGTCCGACGCGAATCCCACTTGACCCGTGCGCAGCGTCTCAGGGGCCATGAAAAACGGCGCTCCCGCACGGAAGTTCGCATGTGACTCAAACAGGTTACGCTCGGCCTCGTCGATCTTGGCTAACCCGAAATCCGTCACAATCGCGCGAACAACGTCGTTCCTTCGGCGAGCCAGCACAATGTTCGAAGGCTTCAAATCCCGATGAATAATCCCGCGGTCGTGTAGCGCCGACAGGCCTCCTCCGATCTCGCGGAGCAGCCGCAGCGCTTCAGGAATCTCAAGGGGCCGTTTGCTTTCGAGAACACTGGCCAGACTCTCGCCTTCCAGCAGTTCCATGGTGAGGCACGGTACCCGCCGCACAGTGTCGTAGGAGTCTTCACACTCGTGCTCGATGAAGTCGTACACGCGGCAAAGGCTTTCGTGCGAAACGTCACGAGAGATCAGAATCTCGCGCCGGAAACGGACCAGCGCGTCCGGCTCGGTAAGCAAGTCCAGGCGGAGCGCCTTCAACGCGACGCGATGGTTGAGCGAAAGGTCGAAGGCTTCGTAAACCTCGCCCATACCTCCGGCGGCGATGAATCGGACGATCTTAAATCGGCCGCCTACCACATCCCCGCACGAAAGAGCGGTAGCAGCAGTGGCATACAGCCTGGGATTTTCAATAGTAGAACTAAGATGGTTTGCCAGCAGATCCAGGATAGGGTCCACCAGGTGTGGCGCGTCTGCGCAAAGGGACCGGACCGCGCTCTCCCGCTCCGCCTTAGGCAGGCGTCTGGCGATGTCGAAAACTAGCTTGACACGTTCCCACTCATCCGGCGCCATCGACTTGGCCTTTTCGGAGCTGCCCAAACAGCCACGCTCGCGCGACCTGCCAATCCCGTTTCACTGTCCTGGCATCGACACCCAGGATCTCTCCGATCTCTTCATGTGTGAGCCCGCCGAAGCATCGCATGTCAACCACCTTTGCCATCCTTGGTTCTTCCGCTTCCAGGCGGTCCAGCAATTCGTTTAGTTCTGCGGCGTCGTACAAACTTCCGCGGTGCGGCAAAGCTAAGTCGTCCAGTTGGATGCGGATTCGTGACCCCTCGCGCTTACCCGCGTCGTGCGCACGAGCGTAGTCGATAAGAATTCGGCGCATCGCAGTGGACGCCATCGCGAGGAAATGCGACCGGCTTTCCCAGGTCAAATGCTCCTGCTTCGCAAGTTGCAGAAAGAATTCGCTCACCAGGGCCGTCGGCTGCAGCGTGTGGTCCGCGCGCTCGGTGCGCATTCGCACTTGCGCAATTCGTTTCAGGTCCGGATAGAAATGCGAAACCAATTCGGCTTCCACATCGCCATCCCCTGTGCGCCATCGCTGCAGCAACAGCGTCACCGCGCCGGGAGCATCGGGCTGGCCTATGGCGGGCGGATCCAATACGTTCGCTTTCTTCATTATTCGGCTGAGAAATGCTCGGATCATAACCAAATCTTGGTGTAGGTGTCAAGACGTTACCGCAAGAATGTCGCCCCAGCGCTGTTAGGGCAGCTTAAGCGGTGGCATGACCGATACGGAGGTCTTCGTGTTGGAACTTTTCCCGCGCCCGTGTTAATCATTTTGTAAGAATTGCCCCTTCCCAAACCGGTATCCGTTTGACCCGCTTAGACGCGGACTGCTGTGACTCCTCAAGGCGGCGCGGCACGTCATGCCGATGCCAATCACCTGCGTCCGAACCCGACCACCCGAGCAATCGCCCCGTATAACTGAGCGATTTCATTGACGGGAAGGGGACACCGGTGCGGCGCCTGCCGAATCCCGCAAACTCGATACACGCCTATGGTTGTAACCGTCAACTCTTACGCAGGCTCTCAATTCCCGCCACCAGATCTCGAGCCACGGGAGCCAGAAACGCTGCGATCAGCGCGGAAAAAGGCGCCCACAGATAAGAAGCGCCGCCATGGATCCACAGCGCAAAGAGAGCGATGACAAAGCTCACTGCGAACGATGTGAGGTGGAGACGTCTCTGCCACCGCGAGGAGGTAGACAGCCGAAACGCGTTGATCGATTGAGCCAGATGTTGCCGCACCCGATCTCTGGCTTCCACGCGGGCGTCGCCCGTGATCGCTGGGTTTCTAAGGATTGCCAGGTCGTCATCGATGTGAGGCGAAGTCATGCTCCTTAGCAGAGTCGCGAAGGAACCGTGGAGAGGGTAGTCCACGGCCAGTTGCCCAACTCCCTCCAGGTTGCGGCACAGCTCCTCCGTATCTGCGTCATACAGCGCCTTGAAATTGCCGTCGGCGGCTAAGCGAATAAGGTGCTGCTCAACCTCCAACAACCGCTCCCGCTCCCGACGCGCAATCCACGCCTGAAGCGCCGCTCTGTGGAATCGCTCGCGCAGCGGAAGCAGATTCTTCGCGGCCTGGACGATCGACATGGTGAGTACTCCAAGCGCGGCTAGCGCCAGGAAGTAGTTCAAGGGACCGCCCTGAATCTGCGTAATCAGAGCCTGAATGGATGTGGTAGCCTCAGTCATTTTGCGATCCTCAGTTTGTGCTCCGGAAAGAACTTCAGCACGACTTCAATTGGGATGCAGTATCCCTGGCGTGATTCGATGCCTGCGAAGTGGAGGCCCATCACAGCGCGCGACTGAGCATCGATCACGATGGACCCTGAGTCTCCCGCATGAACCTGCGCCTCGTACTCCAGGATGTCGGCAAAGTGGTACGGCCGATTGCGAAGAAGAAACGATCTCGAAGTGAATGCCCGAACCGTACCCGTCACCGGCCCGCGAGCGGTTTGGATCTTCAATTGACTGGGAGCGCCGGGCGCCGCCAGAAACTGGCGAAGATCCGGCATCACCCGATGCGGGGCGGCAGGTAGGCGCAGGAACTCATTGCTCAGCCGAACTCCCAGAAAAGGCTTAACCAGGGCCGCGTCCACCGGATGTGTGAAGCCCGAGCGTAACCGCGACCAGGAATGCACACTGCCGAAGACGCTTTCCCCGGCTTTGCCCGGCGCCTTTGCGGGAGTATCGATCTGAGCGCCCTCGCGTTCGTCCCATGGGGGAGCAACCACATGCGCACAAGTGAGAATGTAGTCGCGGTCGCCGAAGTCCAGAACCCGTATGCCGGCTACTCCGGTTTCCCCATTGGGATTGCTAATCGTTGCTCCCGCGTGCAACGTTCCTTGAAACAGTGCCATGCGCCTTGACGCTCACTTTGACTTAGCTTTCGCCTTCGCCCAGTTGACAGCGCCGATGATCGGAATGTTCAACCCGTACGTGAGGCGCGAGGCGTATCGCTGCTGATAACTCGTGCCAAGATTCGGGTCTGCCCCCGGGATCAGCGCTCGCTGATTGGCAAATCCGGAGCCCACGAAGAACTGCAGCTCCTGAATTCCCCAGGAACCACCCAGCAGGAAGTTCTCTCCAGGGCGCCCGGTGAGTCCAAAACCGGCTACCGCCCGGGGAAGAATGTACTGCAGCCTGCCGCCCTTGATATCCACGAGCCACGGATAAATGTTGATCAAGGCGTACACCGACTGTTTATTGATCTGCTTGGGGAAATAAGTGCGATTCTCTTCTGAATACTCCACCAGGCTGATCTTGTTCACAGGAACCGCCAGGCTGACGTCCCAGAAGTATTTGCCTTCGTTGTCGTACTTCTTCGGCGAAGCGATCAGACGAGGCGGTTCGGTGCCTGAGATATCCACCCCGAACACGGTCACATCACTGGGGACGGCGACGTCGTTGAGAACTCCCAATCCCATATACGCCACGGTGCGATCGAGAGCCTTGCTCTGGAGCGCTCCCGCAAGGTCAAGGATTCCGAGAAGCCGCGAAACGTTGATCGGCAGTTTTCCCTGAACAATCGCGCGATAGCTGACGTCGGCGTACCGATCTTCTGCCGGTTCGGTAGCTGCCGTGATCGCGTTTAGGTGAACGAACACGAGTGCGATCCGGCGAGAGCCGAAGATCCGGGCCTTCTTAGTGAAAGAGAAGCCGTCGCCCTTACGACGGGCTAGAATCCATGCGTCTGCTAGCACGGCTGCGGCTTTTCCTTCTGCCGCTGCCTCGCCACGCTGCGAGCGGGCGGCTGCCGCTGCGCCCTGCCGGTCCACAAGGTGGATAATGATGTCGTCGATGTCCGGAGGGGCAACCGGCTCAGCCCCAAAAGAACCCTTTAGCAGCGTGGTGAGCGCAACCGCGAGCGGTGATGGCTTGCCGTCCGTCTGCATCAGCGGCTGGTGAAAATGGCGCTTCAGGTCTTGACTCAGCGCTTCAGTCAAAGGGCACACCGGCGGCTTTGCTTCCAAACGAGCAATCTTCGCTTTCAGCGTCGCAATCGCTGCTTCTTCTTCCGATAACGATCTTTTGTTTCCCTCTACCTGCTCCTTCGCTCTTTCCGCTTCTGCTTTCGCCTCCAGTGCTTTTGTCGTCAGTGCTTCATCCGGGAGAGCTGCTGCAGCGAGTGCTTTCGCCGCCAGCGCTTCTGCCGCGAGTGCTTTTGCCAGGAGTTCTTCTGATTGCTTGATCGTTGCCCTTAGATTAGGCAGTTTATCGGTTGCTGACTTTAAGTCCGCTTCCAGGTCCTTCCCGCGTAGACTGTCCGAGGTCGCGCAGCGGTACGTAGCGGCCGTTTCGGCATCCGTGGAAGCCAACAAGGTTTTTGCGTCGAGTTCGCCCGCAGTTTTTGGTGCAGAATCGCCTCCGGGAGGATTGACCCCGCCTCCAGCCGGGGCAGGTTGTGCCCAGGCGCTCGCACAAAGCATCGCTACGGTCGTGAACATTGCAAGGAGTTGTTGTTTCATAATTCCCTGCACACTTAAGCGCAAGAACCCGGCAAATGGGGACGTAGTTTTTCGATGTCGAAGGTCTTTGGGCGCTTTCCTGCACGCCGTGCGAATGCCGGAGCCTATCGGGTTCGGGGAAACGAACTGCTCTTAATGCCTGTTGCTTTGGGGGGCAGAACCGGCCCGAGGTGGGTGAACTTCCGGCAGCGGCGGCCAATCCGGACGCCTCGCGTCTCGCCGTACCCTCATCCGATCGAATCCGGCGGGCCTGCGTTCGTGTTTGCCGCCGGCCGATCGTCACGCCGGCTCAGCAAACGGGCCGTCGCTTCAGCTTGTCTCAGCAGGTTTCCTGGAGTTCTTCAGCGCGGCGCTTACAACGCGCGATAACAAGCTCGACGTACCTATTCACTCTTGCGTCCACCTCGCCCGACTTGTTACTCATGAATCGTTGTGGATTCATTCTGTTTGCGTGAACTGCGCTAAGCCGCTCGATGCCCTTGGTCAGCTCATTCTGCATGCGTTCCTGCCGCAGAAACAGCCGGTCCCCTTCTGGATCGAGCATCTGGCGGATCTGCAGCGCCTTGGCGCACGAGGCGTAAGAGTCGAGCACCGCCGCCAGGCGGTACGAGTCCACACGGATCATGCGAGAAGCATCCTCAAACAACACATCGGCTACAGTCACGGTCTTGCGCATCGCTGCCTCAAGTCCCAGGAACGGAATAGGCGTATCCTTCTCGAATGACGACGCCCAGATCGATAAGGCTATAGCCTGAAGTTTCCGCTCGAAAAACCAGGTTGTCCACCACACATTGCGACGTCGCTCTCGCAGTTCGGGTTCAGCGCGCCCCAGGAACCGAATGGCATCTCCAACCAGCGAGCGCGCCCGCCGGAGGTCGTCGAACAGCTTCATCTTTCCTTCTTCATCGCCTGGGACGTACGACTCACGAAATACCTTGCGCTCTTTGATATTGCCGGGATCGGGCCGGGGCAGACCCCGTTCTCGCGCCCGCAAACGAAACGGCCTCTCCTCCTCCAATCTTCGACAAAGCACACCAAAAGGGATCGGTGTTCCTCCGGTACAGCGAATGGGCGCCGCGGTGGCCTCCTGAAGGCGAGCTTCCGCACGATGCAAATCGACCAGGGCAAGCTCCCATCGATCCCGGCGAGCGTCAGATAAGCGGAGGTTTGCTTCGGCGTCGCCCAACAATCCCATCGGATTGACCGTCTGTTGCGCTTTGTAGGAAGTGGGCTCCTGAGCAATGTTGATCTGGCGAGCGGCGCAGATGCTCTGGTGCATCAAAAGTCGACTCTCCGCCCATATCGCGCGCGTAGTGTTGTGAGAGTCAGAGGAATGGTCGCGCTGGCGGATGTGACGCGCGATCTCCATGGCGCCTGCAACCGCATTGCGAATCTCAGTGACACGTCCTTCGGCCGGGGCGCCGCCAAGGCGGCGTTCCAGACTGTCTTCGAGTAGCAACAGCGCAACCTGTTGCTCGGCAATGCGCAACAATTCCATACGAAGGTTCTGCTGAGAGCCGCCTTTCAGCGGCTGCCGGTCCTTGCTCGTCACGTTGCCTTCCGAATCTAAACTCACCAGATCGTTCGCCCGCCGCAGTGCGCGGCCGGCAACTCCGTAGGAGCGCGTTCCGATGGCGAGCATCGCTGACCAGCGCAGCCATCGCATGGCAGCGCCAACCTCCTCGCCGTCGCTTGAAAACTGGGGCCACGATCTGGTCAACAGATCGGACGTGAGCGATCGGCGATCCACCGGTTTGTTGACGTCATTACGCCATTCACGCAAATCGTGCTTCCAACTCCCTACAAACTCCGGTCCGGTCGGCGAGAGGTAAAGAAACGCGAGTTCCTGCTGTCGGTGGTAGGCCTTCACATCCTCGCCGACCTCGCGCGCAATGGCTCTCATCACTTCGGTACACACCTTGCGCAGCCGTCCGATGTTCCTTGCGAAGGAGGCGTTTGGGCGATGCTTGCTCATGGAATCAAGCCGGTCGCACAGCGTGTCTCGAATGTACTCCAGGCGCCGGCAGCTTCCTCGAGAGTACCCGTGAGTCTGAATAAGAAACGCATGAGTCTTGAGAAGCGCCGCAGCCGCCTCCACCTTTTCGTCGATCCAGGCGTCCGACAACTCGGGGTTGTGCTTCATCGCCGATGCTGCTGCCAGGCAGAGATGGTAGACCACTTCAAACGCGGATGGGGGCGCATCCGAGGCGTCGAGCACCTTGTTATACCAACGCGCAAGTTCATTGTGAATTTCCGCCTGATCGGTTTGAGGAGTCCAACTCTCCAATGTGTAACCGTCCTGAAGACTTTCAGGCGTTTGGTGCGTACCCGAGCGCAGCGCCTTTCTCAACTTCTCTCTACAACGCGCGTGCAGCCAGATAAATCCGCCCTCCTTTCTTCGTACGAGTTTCAACACCTCAAGATCGCGAACCCATTGGCTCACGTCGTGAGCATGCCGATCTGGCTCTCGCAACAAGGCCGAACTCCAAATAGTCGCGAGGAAGCGGGGGCGCTGCATCAGCACCAACGCATGCAGGAACCGGCGCCGAGGCGGCTCTCTCTCCGCCCACTGAATTGCGTTTTTCACGATTTCCTCGGGAGAGAACTGGATATGCTCCTCCGATTGATCGTCAAGCGAGATGTGACAGCCGAGCAGTCCACAGGCTTCCAGGTGATTCAGCAGCGGAGCTCGATTCGCCGAGTTACGACAAAGAAGTACCACGGATATACGCCGCTGCCGCTTCTCCTCTTCCGTGACCTTCCCAGGTCCGCAGAGCTCGTGCAGAAGCTCCAGGAACGCGTCTGCGGTCGCGGACGGATCACCGTCGCCTGAGGCGCTAGGCTGATCCAGCCACCCATGAGGGTCGACGGAAATCTCCAGATTTAAGCCCGGAGTCTCTCGCGCGTTGAGAAACACGATCCAGTTGGCGCTCACTGAGTTGACGAGCCTCTGAATCTCACCGGCCCGCGACTGAGACTCATCCGCAATCGACACCGGCGTCCAGTTCTCCAGCCCGAGACGGTAGTAGGCCGTCTCAAGAAGAACATCAAACAGGTTATCCGTGCTGGAAATGTCGTTCATGTCCAGCCACAGGCACACATGATCCGACTCGCAGCGGCGGAAAACATGCGCGCATGCTGTCGTCAGCCCGCCGATACCTTCCGGGGTGGAGGCAACCACGAGTCGCGGCTGGTTGAAGTCGGGCTTCTCGAAGCGTTGCAAAGCCTCGCTTAATTCCACATGGAAGCTGCGCTTTCGACTGTGAGTCGGTTCGGAGGAGCCGCCCGGCGAATCTACCAATGGCGGCGCCGCCAGCCGCGAAACGGATGGGAAGACGCTGCCTAACGGCGGCAGGTTCTTGCGAATCATCTGATAAAGCTGCAACAGAAACAATCCGACGTTGGTATGCCGCAAAATGCAGGAACCGTGAAACTCTGCATGCGCCTTGTCGTACTTGGCCAACCGGGCAGAATAGTCTTCCGTGAATTCGACGACGCGAGTTACGTCGGCTTCCGAATGACAAACCCAAAAAACCCGGAACCGGTGATCCAGATGATCCCAGGCATGCTCAATCAACGCGCGCGTCCGTCGATCGTTGATCGAGCAGCCCATCACCAGCAGGTGATTGCTAAAGTCAAGATGGCGTTGAAACGGCTTGGTCGCCGCGTCATGCCTTCCCTGGTGGGAAAGAAGGTATTCAGTGAA
>DASQDN010000509.1:0-5783 GCA_035634155.1 Bryobacteraceae bacterium
TGTCGCGGCCGTGAACCCGCTGGAGAAGACGTATTCCACCAACCGCGACCTACTCTTCGTCCTCGGCATGTCGATGATCCGCGCCGGTCAGCTTTCCGAAGGCGTACAGCGCATTCAAAAGATCGCGGAAAGCTCCAACGCCGCAGACATGTATCTCATCGTTGCGCGCACCTACCTTCAACTCAGCGACCACGAACGCGCCGGAGTGGCTGTACAAGCCGCCATGCGCTTAAAGCCCGATCTGCCAGGCCTCCTCACTGTACGCGGCATGTGGATGGAAAAGATCGGCGACCACGAGGGCGCGGCAGCCATCCTCGAAAAAGCGCTGGTTGAGAACACCGACGATTTCCAGGCGCACCTGCACCTGGGCGCCATTCGCTATGTGCAACGCGATCTTCCGGCTGCGCGCAAGCACCTGACGCGAGCCCTGCAGCTCGACTCGATCTCGCCCCTGGCCCGATACGAGATGGCGCTGGTGGAACGCGCCGAAGGCAATCTTCAAGCGGCCGTGGCACACCTGGAAGAGGTCGTCAAAGGAACGCCCAAATGGCTCCAGCCCCATATCGAACTGGCTGCGCTCTACTACCGCGTCAAGCGACCTGCCGATGGCGCCCGAGAACGAGCCATCGTCGACAAGCTGAGCAGTGAAGAACACACGCAGGAACTCGAATCGCTCGGGATTAAGCAGTAGTCGTGCAGGCGCTATGATGAGGATCGTTACGCTACCTCGCATAGCTCTCCTCATCCTTCTGGCGACCGCCGCCTTCGCCCAGCCAGCCACTCGAGCGCCGATGGGTGCCGTCCACGAGCACTCAGCTCAACACATGTGGGCAGCCAAGAAAGTCCACGCGTCGCGCCCCGTTGACAACGCCACGCAACGCGAGCGATGGTCGGTCGAAGGGCCGGCTGAAATCACGTCCGTCCGCGACGGCGGAGTGCCTGCGCTAAGACTCAACGTCACCCTCAACACATCGAAAGGTCTGCCGACCGCCACAGCTCGCCGAATGGTGGCAAACGAAGACTGGACCCAATACAACCGGCTCGCGTTCTGGATCCGCACCGATGCCATCGGCTTTCCCGTTCTCACTTTGTTTGTGACGTTGCGCAACGCGACCAGCCAAACTGTCGCCGAAGTCCACCTCCGCGAAGCGACAAACAACGTTACGATTCCAAACGGTGAGTGGACGCTCGTTCACTGGGAGATACCGCACATCAAACGCGACCGGGTAATCTCCATTGACTTCCGACCTTGGGTCAACAAACTCAAATCCGACCCCTGGGATCGAGCTGCATTTGAAATTCGCTCCATCGAACTGCAGCGCGTCGACCCCGATCCATACGAGGGCTGGAGCATTCCGCCGGGAAAGATTGCGTTCAGCCATACCGGCTACCTGCCTTCCTCTCCGAAAGTCGCGATCACCACCGGCGCCTCCGCAAGGTCATTCGAAGTCGTTGATCAGAGCACCGGCAAGGTAGCTCTAACGCGACCGATCCAGTCCATGAAGAGCAGGCTCGGCGCCTTCCAGACCCTCGACTTCTCCCAACTCACCACGCCAGGCACGTACACAATCCGAATGGGCGAGATCCGATCTCGACCGTTCAACATCGGCGCCGACGCATGGCATCCGACCATCGCCAAACCCATCAACTTCTTCTACGGCGAGCGCTGCGGCGTGGACATTCCGGGAGTACACCAAGCCTGCCACCACGACTGGATGGCGACACTCGGCGACAAGCAGATTGTCATGAATGGCGGCTGGCACGACGCGGGCGATCTTTCGCAAGGGCTCATCAACACCGGCGAGGCGACTCGCGCAATGTTTCGGATCGCGGCCGCACTCAAGAATGGCAGTCCTACTCTGCGCAGCCAGGTCGAAGAGGAAGCGCGATGGGGACTCGACTGGATACACAAGGTACGCTTCGACGGCGGATTTCGAATCGGCTTCGCCAGCATGAACATCTGGACCAACGGCATCATCGGTGACGAGGATGACCGCCCGCGAGCAGCCCTCAACAACCCCAACGTGAACTACATCGCGGCTGCAGCCGGAGCGGCTGCGTACAACTACCTGAAGGCCTCAGACCCTGAGTTGGCCCGGAAATCGCTGGCCATCGCCGAAGCGGATTGGCGATTCGCCATCAACGGGATCGAGTCGCCCGAAACCCAGAGCACACCCGCGTTCGCCGCTTCGCCCATGGAACTCGCCTCGCAAGGAATCATCGCATCGGTCGAACTCTACAACTCCACCCGCAAGCCTGAGTACGCTCGTAAGGCCGAGGAGCTGAGCGCAATCGTTGTCGCTTCTCAGCACCGCCAATACGTCGGAAGCACGCTGCCTCTCACCGGCTTCTTCTACACCGGCCCCGACCGCCAGACCCTATTCCACCAGTTCCACCGAGCCTCGGACCAGGCGCCCATTGTTGCGCTGGCCATGCTTTGCCAGGCCTTCCCAAATCACCCGCAGTGGATGGACTGGTATTCAGCGTTAGCCATCCACGCCGAATACCAGAAGCGAATCGCATCCACAACCGAGCCTTACCGTGTTCTTCCGGCCTACCTGTATCGCGACGACGAATGGCAAACGATCGCGGAGAAGGACCGCTACGGCTCGAACCGGGAATCGTATCGCAAGCAGGTACTGCAAGGCATGCCGATCGGCAACGGCTATCATCTGCGCAACTTCCCCGTATGGTTCACACGCCGCGGCAACTACGGGATTCTTCTCTCGCAAGCCAAAGCCTTATCGGCGGCCTCACGACTGCGCAACGATCGCGCCGGACTCGACCTGGCCGAGCGCCAACTGCAATGGGTTGTCGGAAACAATCCATTCGCGCAAAGCACCATGTGGGCGGAAGGCTATGACTTCGCCCCCCAGTACTCGGTCTCGGTAGGCGATCTCGCGGGCGAACTCCCGGTCGGCATGATGACGCGCGACGATAGCGACGCGCCTTACTGGCCGGCTACCAATGCCTTCGTCTTCAAGGAAGTGTGGGTCCATCCATCGGTCAGATGGTTGGAAGTTCAGGAGGATCTGACCCATCCGACCACTCCAACCTTCGACCTGGAAATGCGCCGCGACGCCGATGGATCGATACTAATCACCGCGCAATCGCAACAGCCGGGCCTGCGTACCTACGCCATTCGGACGACGAACCTCACGGTGGAAGCATCGCCGGCCGCAAACACCTGGCGCGCCCGCGCCCAAGACCCGTCCCGCCCGTGGGTCGCCGCCGTGATCGCAGACGGTAACCCTGCCATGATCCGAGACATAGTCGGTTATTAACAGCCGGGGCTCTCAGCGCGATTCCAAATGCCCGAGCGGATTATCGAATTTGAACCCGAATAACTTGGGGTTCTCTCCAATCACCGCGGCCGAAAAGATGTAATAGACGTAGTCGTACGTCTCCTTGGGGAACTTCTCCTTGTGGTCGGTCAGCACTTTCCAGAAATTGCGCTCGCGGGGATTGGCCGGCATGCTCCGCAGCAGGTTGACCACGCGGTGCTCGCCCCAGTTATATGACGCCATCACTAGCAGCCCCGAAGCCTGCGCGTCCGTACTGTAGATGTCTTTGATATACCTGGCCGCCGCATTGGTGGCCTTCTCCCATTGATGCCGCTCATCGGCAGGGTCCGGCCGCCGGAAGTCGGCCAGCGGGCCAACGCGAAGACCGTACTTCAGTCCCGTCTCCGGAATAAACTGCCACATCCCTTTGGCGATTCCCTTATAGGTCGGCGGTCCGCTAATAAACGGATCGAAATCACTTTCCTGCAGCGCCAAATAGAAGAATTGCGGAGGCAGATTCTGCGCCAGAAACTCCGTCGTAATCTTCTGCGTGTACCCGTTCGCCTGGGCCTGCTGCACCGCCCGGGCCAGCCTTCCCGAGGACTGCCACTTCTTGATGTAGTTCTGCACTTCTTCCACGAACCCCGGCGGCATATCAAGCTCACACTCACCAAACACCCGAGCCATCCTCAGAATCAGTCGCTGCTCCTCCGACATCTTCGGGTCGTAGACTTTCAACGACGTCAGGAACCGGTCGTAGCTCTTGGCCATCTCTCGCTGCCGGCTCTGGTAGCGCTGCACCTGCTCGGCGCCTTGCCCGCTCTGGCTATCGCGGACCAGCTTCTCCACATTCGCGATGTCCACGTCCAGAGCCTTCATCGCGTAGAAAAGATCCTTCGCCATGGCCGTTTGCTGCGCGATGTGGCGGTGCTGATAATACGCATAACCGCCGATCGCGATCACCGCCAGCAGCAATACGCCCACTACCGCACGGTGCTTCCGTTTCTGCTTGGTTTGCACCTGCTTGAAGGCTCGCCGCACCATCTGCGTGTGCTCGCCAACGGCTTCACCTTCCGCGGGCTCCTTGAAATACCGAGCCGCAAAGACAGCGGTGGACTCCAGCGGCGCGGGTGGTGCAGGAGCGGGACTCGCCGGTGAAACCTCCTCCAACTTGAATCCGACCGCGGGTCCTTCCACACCCAACCGGACTACCATAGAGCCGACTACCTCCGCGTGCGGAACCCGATTCCCACCCACGAAAATGCCGTTGCTGCTGCCCAGATCGCGAACGATCCACCGCTCTCCTTCCACCACCACTTCGACGTGGTACCGACTGACGAAGTCGTTCTGGATCCGTAAGCCGCAGTCTTCCGCGCGCCCGATGCGAAAGGAGGAATGGAAGAGTTGGTCCGTAGTTTCCGTTCGGACCCGAAGAGCCATAGCCATGGATAGAAATCCTAGAGACTATTAGACCCGACCTCCGGATCTCTATGAAAGAGTGTGACTGTGGGTTTTCGTGAATGGACCCATAAAAATGTTCGATGAAGAAACTGAGCCCAAGACCTTTCGAATCAAGCAGGATGTAGGTGATAATTGGATTGATTCACCAAGCCACAAGTCCTGTGGACCCCTCGCGGCAGAGGTATGCCCACCGGACGCGCGGCGAGGCCTTAGCTCAAGGAGAGGAATGAACATTCAACTACAGGACCGTCTGAGCCTTCCCTATGCAGAACTGGAAGAACTCAATCTGCAAGCCAAGGAGCAACGTAAGAACCGTGTTCCTGTGGACACCATTCGTGAAGAACGTGTCAAGCGCCTTACCGATGAGAAGCGCGTCAAGGCCGTCACCGTGCTGTTCAGCGACCTGGAAGGTCGTCTGCACATGCTCGATTACGACAAGAAGTTCCTGGTAAAGAGCTACGACAACCTGACCTTCGACGGCTCCTCCATCCGTGGCTTTACGGCGCAGCGTGAAAGCGACCTCCGGCTCGGCATCGACTGGGGAGCGTTCTACTGGGCTCCGGCTGACGTGTTCGGCACGGGCAAAGTTCTGGTGTTCGGCGAAGTCATCGACAAAGACGGTTCGCAGTACAGCGGCGACATCCGCGGCGTCTTGAAGGGCTACGCTGAGTCCCTGCACAAGAGCAAGGGCTTCACGCTGAACGCGGCGAATGAAATTGAAGGCTTCCTGTTCAAGGGCTCTGACGCTGAGCGCTGCTATCACGAGACCAACAAGTTCGAATACGTGAACACCGGCGGCTACTACCATTCGCTGCCCGGCGATCCCCTCCGCGAGTTTATCGACACCGCCGCCGAGGTGCAGCGCGCGATGGGCTTTGAGAACGAGAAGGATCACCCCGAAGTTGCGCCGTCACAGTTCGAAATCAACTACAGCTATGCCGACGTGGTCACGGCCGCCGATCAGATTCAGTTGTACAAGCTGATCTGCCGCCAAATTGCCGGACGCATGGGCTTGACCGCAAGCTTCCTGCCGAAGCC
>DASQDN010000510.1:0-1842 GCA_035634155.1 Bryobacteraceae bacterium
GTCGCCGCCTCAGCCATCGCGAGGGCGACCTGCGCTCGCGGGAACTCCTGTGTTTGCCGCAGGATATCGATCGTTTCCGGCGTGATCTTCCGCTGCGAGAACAAGCTCATGCCTAGCAGGTACCGCGCTCGGCGTTCCCCCGGATCAGCTTCCAACGCCTGACGAGCGGCACGCTCGGCGCCCTCGGCATCCCCGGTCGCCATCAACGCCAGACTCAGGTTTGAGTAGGGATGGACGGAATGGGGGTCTACCTCGATCGCTTTAATTAGCACACGGATCGCAGGATCGAAGCGGCCCACCATGATGTATCTGGCGCCGAGGTTGTTTAGCGCTTCGACATACTGGGGGTCGAGTTCTACGGCCTTCTCGAGTAATGGAATGGCGGCAACCGTGTCGTTGTCTTCTACCTTCCGCATCGCGTGCTCGAACGCCTTCCGAGCGGCCCTCGGTGGCTTGTGAGTCAATCGCTTTACCGATACGGTTTGCGAGTCCGCCGAGGCGGCCGAACTCGAAGTCGGAGGTTCGACACGAACCGCCAACGGTGCGGTCACTTCGGATATGCGAACGAATTCGCGACCAACGACTGTTCCAGTGCTGTCCCGAATGGATACGATGTAATCGCCTTTGGCGATGTTGCTAACCGAAAACCCCCCGTACGGAGACAACGGCACCCGCAGCGCAGGTTGAACGGCGCGATCCGTTCCGGAAAGCTCTACATGCATGCCTGTGAAATTGTTGCATTGATCACATTGAACTTCGCCGCTGACGTTCGCAGCAAAGCAGGCCGAGGAGGACAGAAGCAGTAGAACGAGAAGACACACGCCGAGCATTGGTTCCCTCAAGTACATAAAATTGGCCGATACGATGTCGGTATTGGGCCTGCAGCCGCCAGTCGCGGTCAAGGCGGTGGGCGTGAGTGGCTCTCATAGGTATCGCACTCACCGCCCACCGTCGTACACTGCAAGCGAGGAACCAAATCTGCCTAGCGGAGTCGACCCAGGAAGCCTTCAGCCGCCCGTCGGACTACCTCGTCTTTCGAATGTGTGCACGTTACCATAACGTGACGCGCGTCGGTTAGCTCACCTTTTCCGGCCAACGCCATCGCCAAGGCTAATTGCGCGCGAGGCGTGACGGGATCCGCCGCATTCAGTGAGATCGCCTTGCGCGCGGATTCCTCCGCTCCGGCATAGTCTTGGACAAACAGGAGCGACTGCGCCAGATTCGCGTGGATTAGGGGCGTCCTCGGCGCCAGGTGCGCAGCACGCCGAAAACACTGCACAGCGTCCGTATGTCGGCCTGCCCGAATGTACTGCGTACCTAAGTTATTCAGCGCCTGAAGGTATTCTGGGTCGAGTTCGACGGCTCGTTCCAGCAATGCCGTAGCGTGCGCTCCGTCTCCGCCTGCGGCCTTCTTCAACGACTGCTCGAAAGCTTTGCGCGCCGCACGCGGCGGAGAATGCCTAAGTTCGTCAACCGAGACGAGTCCGGCGACGGGCCTTTCCTGCTTCTCAGCCGGAAGACGGACGGTGAATCCCCCAAATCCCTGCGTATTTGCATACTGCTGATGGATGAGCGCGCCCCGGCGGTCCTTTACGAGCAGCACATAGCTGCCAGGCGCAATCCTGCCGAACTGGAAGCGGCCATCGGGAGAGACGAACGCCCGGTCGATCTCCCCGCGCTCCCCGCTGGCCGACTGTAGTTCCACAGTCAGGTCGCCCAGATCCCGAGGCGACTCGCTGCTAAGTTCACCCTGAACGCTTTGAGCTTCTAAATGACAGAACGAACCCAAAACCAGGGCAGTGATAAATGAACACACGTATCGCAAGATATCCTCCGATGTTT
>DASQDN010000511.1:0-3453 GCA_035634155.1 Bryobacteraceae bacterium
CGATCCACCGAAACCGGAGCCGCGCGGCTTGTGGAAGAGCAGCGCTCCACGCTCCGCTTGATCGACGAGATTCAGCGCGAAGAAGACAGCCTGAGCGGCATCTTCTATGAACTGGCCGCCAACACGAATCCGGCAAATCGAGCCGAGTTGCTGAACAAGCTCGCGCGTGTGGAGCAGGCGATACGCACGACGCTGGAGGCGGGGCTTCGCTCGGGCGACACCGAGCTTTGGAGCGATGTCCGAACCCAGGTGGAAGAATTCATCGCCGAGGGACGAGCGGTGCTTCAATCTCGGCAGGCCCCTCCTGCGTCATTCTTCCGCAGCCATGAGACCCTTATCGCTTCGTTGAGCGCGCTGGCTGCCACCAGCTTTGACGCGGCGGCAAAGGCGCAGGCGCGTGAACGGGAAGGCACGCGCAAGCGCGTTCGCTACTCGCTGATTCTCCTGGGCGCCGCACTCGCAACCGCCGTGGTAGCCGCCGTATTCACGGTGCGCATCGTAAATCATATGTTTCGACAGCAGCAATGGCAGACGTCGGAATTGTCGCGCCTGTCCTCGCGTACCATGGCCGATCAGGAAGAAACGGCGCGGCGCTTTTCCCGCGAACTCCACGACGAGTTTGGACAAACCCTCAGCGCGATTGAAGCGAACCTTGTCACGATGCAGAACGCGCAGCAATTTCACCCAGTGCGCGTCGAGGACTGCCTCGCGCTGGTAAAGCACGCCATCGAGAATGCGCGCGATTTGTCGCAGTTGCTGCGCCCCAGCATTCTCGATGACTTCGGGCTCAACGACGGATTGCGGTGGCTGGCCGAAGTCTCCTCCCAGCGCACGGGTGTCGAGGTGCAGTTCGAATCTTCGCTGGCCGATCGTTTAGAGGAAGAGACGGAAACCCAACTGTTTCGTATTGCTCAGGAGGCGCTCACCAACGTTGTGCGGCATGCGAATGCCACCTCGGTGCGAATGCGTCTGATCGCCGGCGTGGATCACGTGGATCTTATAGTGTCCGACAATGGAGACGGGATTCAGCGCGCCGTTCGCCGCGAAGGATTGGGTCTGGTGGGCATGCGGGCGAGGGCTCGCGCCGCGGGAGGCACGCTTATGGTCGATTCGACCCCAGGACTAGGTGTAACCATCACGGCTAGAGTTCCGCTACACAAGAGATCGGATGCCGCGTAAAGTTCGAATCGTGTTGGCCGACGACCATGCGATGGTTCGCAAGGGGTTCCGCCTGATCTTGAATCAGGAGCCGGACCTTGAGGTGATCGCGGAAGCGGGCAATGGTCCGGAGGCCGTGCGTCTGGTAAACGAACTTAGGCCCGACCTGGTCATCATGGACATCGCAATGCCCGAAATGACCGGAGTGGAGGCCACGCGCCGGATTCGCGAAAGCAATGAGAACTGCCAGATCCTGATCCTCAGCATGCATAAGGATTCGGTGTACGTGCGCGAATCGCTCCGAGCCGGGGCACGCGGGTACCTGCTGAAGGATTCCATCGACGAAGACCTGCTGCGCGCGGTCCGGGCTGTCGCGCAGGGTGAAGGCTTTCTCAGTCCTGAGGTGTCTCGCACCGTGCTCGACGATTACCAGCAGACCAAAGATCCGTTCGATCTGCTGACGGCGCGCGAGCGCGAGGTATTGCAACTGCTCGCCGACGGCAAGGTGGCCAAAGAGGTGGCGACGGCGCTCGACGTGAGCGTATTCACAGTGGATGCGCACCGCGGGCGCATTATGAAGAAGCTCGGATTACGAAGCTCCACCGAACTGGTGAAGTTCGCCATGCGCAAAGGACTCATCCAGTGAGGCGAATGTATACTGTTCGGGATGAACATTTCCCGACGGACCCTTTTGCAAGCCTCCACTGCTTTAGCTGCGGGCACAGCGGCGGCTCTGGGTCAGCAGCCGAGGGACTGGACGGGAACCAACCCGATCCGCTATCCCGATCCCGATATCATCGCGCTGGATAAGCGCTTCAAGAAGTACGCCATCGGGAACACACCCATTCAGCGTCTTCACACAGGCACGTTGTGGTCGGAAGGTCCGGCGTGGAACACCGTCGGCGAATATCTTCTCTGGAGCGACATTCCGAACGATCGTCAACTGCGGTGGCTTCCCGAGGACGGCCATGTCAGTGTCATGCGCAAGCCGGCGGGATACAGCAACGGCAACACGTTCGATTATCAGGCACGACAGCTTTCGTGCGAGCACGGCAATCGCCGCGTAGTTCGGTACGAGCAGAACGGGACAGTGACCGTGCTCGCCGACAAGTTTAATGGCAAGCCCTTCAACGCGCCGAACGATGTGGTGGTGAACCCCGATGGCGCGATCTGGTTTACCGACCCGGGCTACGGCTCGCTTATGGACTACGAGGGCAACAAGGGGAATCTCGAGATCAAGGAAGCCGTATATCGCATAGATCCATCCAGCGGGCAGATCGCGATGGTAACCGATGAGGTTCGGAAGCCCAATGGCCTGTGTTTCTCCCCCGACTACAAGCGCCTGTATGTAGCCGACACCGGCGCGTCACATTACGAGGATGCGCGCCGCCAGGTGTGGGTCTTCGATGTGAATGGGAAGACGTTGAGCAAGGGTCGCGCCTTTGTGTCCATGGAGATTCCCGGCAAGGGCGCGGGCATGGCTGACGGGATACGCGCCGACACGGATGGAAACGTTTGGATTGCAGCCGGCTGGGTTGGCGCAGGATATGACGGCGTTCACGTCGTCAGTCCGGAAGGCGAGCGCATTGGTCAGATATTGCTGCCGGAGATCTGCTCCAACCTGTGTTTCGGCGGTCGCAAGCGCAACCGGCTGTTTATGACCGCGGGACAATCCCTCTACACGGTATACGTTGAAGCGCGCGGGGCGCACATCACATAAAGGAGCGCTATTTTCTGTCGCCCGCGTCGCCCTTATCGGCCGCCATTAAAGCAGTGGAGATCTTTTTCACGGCCTCTTCCTCCAGCTCGGTATTGGTGGAGTCCAAAGGTAGCTTTGCCATGCTCAGGTGGATCAGTTCATGAACGACGGAGAGTTCGGTGTCGCGAACGATCTCGGATTTGGGCAGCGTTGAATCCATCGGGTCCAGTACTTTGATGGTGGCAGTGCGGCGCGGCAGCGACCAATGAATATTGGCGACTGTGCCTTTGGGTAAGTGGCTCAAACGGACAATGCGTGTTTCGATTTTCCAATCTTCCATCGACAGGCGGCGCTGCCAGCGCGCGACCCATCCGCTAACCATCTCCTCGGTGAGCAGCGGGGTCTCGGCGGAACCCGTATACACCCGAGTCGATTCCGTAGTTCGAGAGGCGCTCGACGACATCGCAGCTTCCGGGTATACCGCGACCGCACTGAGTACCAGGCAGGACAACAGGAGCACGCACTTGGCGACAAACGCCTGCAGATACACTCGTCGCGCTCCCGAACAAGCCCGGGGAAGCTCTTCGACACTACGC
>DASQDN010000512.1:0-5261 GCA_035634155.1 Bryobacteraceae bacterium
GCCAGAGGAGTAAGAGCGCTCGGATCCGCGGGAGCACGCATCATGTTCGGAGCGTGTGGCGCGTAGCGCAGGTCGCGACGCTGCTCAATACCACCGCGTCCGCCTCCACCTCCGGGCGCGGCTCCCACTGGACGCGGTGTCATGTTTACGCCTTGGTTCAGCGCGATTGTGGTGGTGACGCGAGGATCTAAAGACACGTCGACAGCCTGCTGCGCGCCACAAGACTGACCCATCACCGCGACCTTGGACACATCGACCTTCTGGTACAAGCCGCTTTCCGGGCGGTCGTTCTGCGCGATCGCCCAACTGACCGCATCCAACAACTGCGTGGAGGCCGTGGTGTTGGTTCGCTCCTCGGACCCCATCACCAGCGCATTTCCAGGCGGTCCAACGGCAATCACTAGAAAGCCTTGAGAAGCGATGTCCGACAAGAAGTTCCGCACCTCGCCAGAGGTATTGCGGCAGCCTCCGTTTCCGTGGGCGACGATCGGCAGCGGCTTGGCCTTGCTGAACGGCTTCAGATCGCGCGGACGATAGATGGCATGTGTCGGGAGCGTCGCGTCGCCGGTGAGAATCGCTTTGTATGGCCCCGAACCGCCGTCGCCGATCGTGACCTCCATCGTCTCGACCCGTCCGCTCTGCGAGTCAATATCGAAGTCGATGCGACCGACAATGTCGGGCCCTTTCTTTGCCGGCTCTCTCGTTTGCGCCGGCGCGAGCGAGCTGAGTCCCATCACTACTGCGATCGCTCCGAAGCGGACTGTACCGATGTTCAGTGTCATTGGTGTTCCCGATTTAGGCGACACCAACCGCCGGCGGAGTTACACCCGCGCGTACATAAGAAAGCCCACACCCGTGAGGCGTGGGCTTTTCTGTGGGGGCACCCCACCCGACGCTTCGATGATGGTGCGATCGTAGACACGAGCCCGGCGGCGGCGCTCGGCGTCCGACATCACACGGTCGTTATGGCGAGCTTCGTCGCGGAGTTCGCGGCCTTCCTGCTTCATCCGGGAACCGGTGTTGCTCACCGCTTCCTTGATGTCGCGGCCCCACTCACGCATCTTGTCATCCACAACCCAGCCGTCGCGATCCCGGTCACGGGGATCGTTCGTGCGATCGTGCTCGCGCTCACGGCCGAGATCCTTTACGTCTTCCTTCACCTCATGCGCGGCATTGCTCATCCGATTGCCCGCATCGCGCGCCTTATCGTCGACAACCCAACCATCGCGGTCGCGGTCTCGAGAATCGTACGTGGCGTCGTGCTCACGCGCACGTCCCAGGTCCTTCACATCTTCCTTGAATTCGTGCGCGGCGTTGCTTGCCTTGTGGCCCGCATTGCGCATAGCCTGCGTGGCGTCGTGAGTCGTGTCACGCGCTTTATCGTCGACGACGAAACCGTCGCGATCGCGGTCCCTGGAGTCACGCGTGCCCATGACCCCACCTATGTTCGTTGCGTCACCTGAAGCGAACGTGCCGTAGCCTTCATCATGTTCACGCGTGCGCCCAAGGTCCTTTACATCTTCCTTGAATTCGTGCGCAGCGTTGCGAGCTCCGCGGCCGGCGTCGCGCATCTTGTCATCGAGGACGAAGCCGTCACGATCCCGATCGCGGCTGTCGGTTGACAGGTCGCCGCCCGAGACGCGTCCCGACGGCTGACCACCGTAGCCGCTGGAGGTACCGCCCACGCCCGCACCGGCGCCGGAAAGCCCGAGGCCCGTCATGCCTGTCGTTCCCATTGTGCTCGAGTCTGTCCGCTCATCGTACGGTGCCGGCAGACCTTCATGACCGATGCCGCCCACCTGACCTGTGACGGCCGGATCCTTTCCTGCGCGGTAATAGCCGCGTTCGCGCTGCAGTTCTTCCGAGCTGTACGGCTGCGCAGTATCGTTCCAACCATTCCACCCGCGGCTGCGCCAATTCTGAACGCGGTCATCGACATCAATGGCGTCGTGGCGGTCAAGTACGTCACATACTCGATCGGCATGGGCCTCGTCAGTGCGAATGGTGACGAGGACATCCCCCCGACGCACGCCTTCGGCGTAGTATTTTGCGTCTTGCTCCGGGACGCCGGATTCCGTCAAGGCGCCGACGAGCCCGCCTGCGGCTGCGCCAATGCCCGCTCCTGTAAGCGCCGCTGCGATAGGTCCTGCCGCCAAAATGGGTCCGATCACCGGAATCGTCAGAGCGCCGGCGGCACTGAGCAGCAATCCCCCCACGCCACCAATGGCTGCGCCGATTCCCGCGTCGGCAACTACATCTGACGTTTTGTCGCGATCTTCCATGGCGTCATAGCCGGAAGCGTTCTTATTCGCAACGACACTGATGTCGTCACGTGAGATTCCCTGGGCTTGCAGCTCACCTACAGCGGCGTGCGCATCCTGTACAGAATTGAAGACTCCAACGATTGTCTTGGTTTGATTTGCAATAGCCACGTGATCTCTCCTCCTGTGTTGCTTACATCTCCACACAAGACTTGCCTGCACGCGGCGAACCATGCGAATTTGGTGGGGGTAAACAGTTTAGTGTCAGGCAATCTCTACCGTCCTGGCATAATTTACCGGAACTACGTGCGATACAAGATCCTGGGCGCAACTGGTCTGCGAATATCCGAGTTAGGCTTCGGAGCAGCCCCGCTCGGCGGCGAATACGGTACAGAGGACGCTGTGGAGATGCAGCGCACCGTTCACGCAGCCATCGATAGCGGGATCAACTTCTTCGACACCGCCGCTTACTACGGCCGCGGCATTTCAGAGTTGCGGCTGGGAAAAGTGCTGCACGGTCGGCGCCAGCAAGTCGTGCTCGCCACCAAGTGTGCCCGTTATGACCTTGATGGGTTCGATTTCTCGGCTGCCGGAGTGCGGCGTAGTGTCGAGGATTCGCTGCGGCGATTGCAGACAGATTACCTGGACGTCCTCCACATCCACGATGTGGAATTCGGATGCAAACGTCAGATCGTAGAAGAGACCATACCCGCGGTACGAAAAATTCAGGCGCAGGGGAAAGCGCGCTTCATCGGAATCACCGGGTTGTCCCTTCGCATGCTGCGCGACATCGCGACCGAGGCTCCCGTTGATTGCATTTTGTCGTATTGCCGGTACAATCTGATGAACCGCGATCTGGACGACGTGCTGGCGCCGCTGGCTCGCGAGCGCAAGGTCGGACTGATCAACGCTTCGCCACTTCACATGCGTATGCTTTCCGAGGCCGGCGCGCCCCCATGGCATCCCGCGCCCGAGCCGGTGAAGTCGGCCGCGCGACGAGTGGTGGATTTATGTCGATCCCGCGGCCTTCATTCACCCGCGCTCGCGCTGCAGTTCGCGGTGCGCCACGACGACGTTGCTTCGACTCTGGTGGGCATGGCAACCTTAGCGGAACTGCGGCAGAACCTTGCCGCGTTAGAACAGGAACCCGATCCCGATGTGCTGCGCGAGATCGATGCCATCGTGGCGCCCGTGCAGGGCATGATGTGGATTTCGGGATTCGCCTGGAACCACTAGGCGACTTCGTTGCGGGCCGAGTCGACGCCTTCCTGCACCCGAGCCAGCAGTGTGCTCGGTTGGAATGGCTTGTCGAGGAACGAGGCGCCGAGTTCCGAAATCGACCGCTGCACGATCTCCCCTTCGACATAACCGGTCATGAATAGGATCTTCATGCGCGGCCGGAGTTCCAGCACCTTCTGCGCGAGATCATAACCGCTCAACTCGGGCAGCAGCATATCGGAAAGCAGAAGATCTATCTCCGAGCTGTGCTGCTCGGCGATTTCCAGACCCTCCGCGCCTGTGGAAGCCTCCAGTACCTCGTAGCCGTTCGTACTCAGTAGCATGCGGATAAGGGACCGCACCTGGTCGTCGTCTTCGACAAGCAACACTTTCCCCTTCGGGGCAGAATCCATACAATTCTCGGACGCGCAAACTCTGAAACGATTTCAAAAAAACCGACCTCGTATCGATCTGGAGACATTTAAGAATTCTGGATGGAAAGCTTGACTGGACAACGTGTGACAAGGAGGTATCCTGCCGGCGCAGAACCTCTGAAGGAGGGTGGTGTCAGCTTCCGTGTGTGGGCCCCCTTACGCAAGACTGTAGAGGTGGTTACGGACGCTGGCTTACGCCGGCTGGAGCGTGAAAGCGACGGATACTTTTCGGGCATCGTCGACGAAGCCTCGGCCGGTACGAGATACAGCTACCGGCTGGACGGAGGCGACGTGCTGCCGGACCCGGCATCGCGGTATCAGCCCGACGGTCCGCATGGCCCTTCCGTCGTTGTAGATCCAGCGGTGTTTCGATGGAACGACGCCGCGTGGAAGGGATTAGAGCTGGCGCGCCAGGTGATCTCCGAGATTCATATCGGCACGTTCACGCGTGAAGGCACTTGGGAGGCCGCTATCCGAGAGTTGCCCGCGATCGCCAGAACCGGAATCACGGTTCTGGAAGTGATGCCGGTAGCCGAGTTCGCCGGTGAATTCGGATGGGGCTACGACGGTGTTCAGTGGTATGCGCCCTCGCATCTGTACGGCACTCCCGATGACATGCGGCGATTCGTCGACGCGGCGCACTCGCTGGGTCTGGCGGTCCTTCTGGATGTGGTGTACAACCACCTTGGACCCGACGGCAATTACGCCACACGCTTCTGCAAGGACTACGTCACCAGCAAGTACACGACGGATTGGGGCGAAGCGATCAACTACGACGGCGAGAACAGCGGGCCCGTAAGGGACTTCGTCACCGGGAACGCTACCTATTGGGTGGACGAGTTCCACATCGACGGCCTGCGTCTGGACGCTACTCAAAACATCTACGACGATTCTTCGGACCATATTCTCGGCGTTATCACCCGCGCCGTTCGGGACGCAGCACAAGGTCGCAAAACGATCGTGATCGCCGAGAACGAGCCACAGGAGACGCGCCTGGTTCGCCCTGCGGAAAAGGGCGGCTACGGCATGGATGGCTTGTGGAATGACGATTATCACCATACGGCCGTTGTTGCTTTGACGGGTCGGAGCGAGGCGTACTACACCGATTACCGTGGAACACCGCAGGAAATCATCTCGGCCATGAAGTACGGCTACTTATACCAAGGCCAATACTACAAGTGGCAGAAGCAACGCCGCGGTACCACGTCGCTGAACATTCCTAAAAGCACCTTCATCACGTTCCTGGAGAATCACGATCAGATCGCGAACTCCGCATCGGGTAAGCGGATGCATCAGTTGTCCTCGCCTTCGCTGCATCGTGCGATGACGGCGGTGACGCTGCTCGGAC
>DASQDN010000513.1:0-6995 GCA_035634155.1 Bryobacteraceae bacterium
ATCTTCCAGGAAAGGCCCGCAGCGGCGTGAATGTTTTCGTTTCTGGTGTTGTAGCGGAAGGTGCGACGGTCCTCCTGGTACCAGGCCGCGCGATAGAAAAGATTGGCGCGCGGCACGACGGGACCGGTGACCTCGCCATGACCGCCCTTTCGATCGAAGGAGCCTGTCCGGAACGTGAACTCTGCCGCAGGGCTCATGCGAGGTTTACGGGTGACAAAGTTGACCAGACCTCCCGGTTCGCCTGCTCCGAACATAACGGCGGACGGTCCTTTGAGTACTTCAACAAACTCCACGTTGGTGAGGCGGCCGAGGCTGGTACTGAAGCCGGCGTCGTCGATACCGCTGTCGAGGCTTCCATACGGATTGCCTCGGACTCCGTTGAACAAGACCTCGCGCTGCGTGAAGCCGCGAAAGGTCATAGCCGAGTAAGGTGAATCGGTGACACCGCTAATGTTCCGGTACAAATCCTTGATGTCCTGGATCTGGCGGTTTTCCACGACGGCTTGCGGGATCACCTGCACAGCGGAAGGCACGTCCAGGAGGCGTTGCGGGGACTTTGTGATGCTGACCGAATTGGCAGCGAGGAAGTCGTCGATCTTTTCACGAACTTCGATGGATGTATGGACGGTACTCATCCGAATCACGAGGTTCACCGCTGAGCCCTCGAGAGTAACCGCCTCCTGAAGGGGAACGAAGCCGCGAGCAGTCACAGTCAGAAGGTGCAATCCGGGCGGGACATTGCCGAAAGCGCAGGCGCCGTCGGCGGCCGTCGTGCCTCGGCGATCGGCAGGTTGGGCAATCACGGTTGCGCCAGCGATCGGCGCGCCCCCTTGGTCGCGGACAGCGACAGTGAGCGTGGAGGTCGTTTGAGCTATCCCATGCCGTGAAACCAGGAGGGTCAGCAACGCACACCGGATGCAGAATCTCATCTAGAGATAAACATAGCGAGGCGAACCTCCCATACCTAGGCGGCGGGGGCCACCGGGCGTGACATCCCGATGAGCGGGCGACAACTGGCGATAAACGGACAGCAGCGGAGTTAGTGGAGGGAGTCTACTGTGCTCCGAATTTGTCTCAACTCTGCGGTCCACCGCAATCGGGTCTGCGGAGTGGCAACCCGCAAAAGGACGAAGGATCGCGAATGGAAGGCGAGGTCGGCTCGGTTGTTTTTGCATTCTGGCGAACGATAGGACCGGTCTCTCCGAGGTTTCAATCCTCTCGGGCGTACCACCTACCCTTCCTTCGAACCCACCTCGAACAGACGGCGATGGCCAACAAAGCTAAAGGCCAGATAGCCGACGGCTCCGGCACGGGAGAGGAAAGGACCAGCCCCCTTGGGTTGTAGACCAATCCGGCCGGATCGCCAAGAAGCGCCAATCCAACGTTCTCATCGTAGTTCCGGAAGTACGAGTACATGTCGTAGTAGAACGTCAGTTCGCCGTAGGCAGGGATCTTTGGCAGATAGACGAACCCTTCGTAAGACGGGATGAGATACAGAAGCGAGCGGCTCGTAACGAAGTTCTTCACGTCGAAGTTTGACTCCAGCTTTCCCCTTCGGCCCTCATTGGTGATGTCTACGTACATGTTGAAGAGCACACCTGTTGAGTCGACATAGGTTCCCTGGTCCGGAGTTCTCAGCAGGTATTCGATGCTCGCGCCAACCCGAGCGCGAGCCGTATCGCGATTCTCGAAGCGCGTACCCTCGATCTCCACCTTGCCGTCCGGAATTACGAACTGGAAGCCAAGTCCATCGATGTCGTCATCGCTGTTGTTCTTGATGCGCGTCATGTACCGCGCCAAGGCTCCATTGATGCCGTAGCCGATCGTGCGGTCCTGTGATCCAACCTCGAGAATGGGCTTACCGTTCGCGTACGCTGAGTTGAAGCCTGTATTCTTCGTCGAGGTAACCTGCAGGTACGCAGTGCTTACTGGCGAGTCCGAACCGGTATCCACCTGTTGAAACGTGTAGTCGTTGTCATCAATGAAATCCCAGATAGGAAACTCGATGTCGCCCACCTTCTGAGTGCTGGCGCGGTCCATTCGAATCGCGCCGGTCGCGACGCCCGTGGTGAATTCCACTGCGGGGATCGAGATGGCCGCTGACGCTGCCGAACTCAGTACAGCCAGCGATAGAAGACCTATGGCCGTTCGCATGACTTCCCTCCTGTGGAGACATAAGGAAAGCAGCAGCGCAACGGCTCACAAATAACGGTGACGCGGACTCTTTAGACCAGCTTCGTACGCTTGACGGGTAGTTCGCGAATTCGCTTGCCGGTCGCGTTGAAGATCGCAGCCGTGAGTGCGGGCGCAATGACGGGCGCTCCCGGCTCGCCGACACCCGCATGCGGAGCATTGGAATCTACGATCGTTACATCGATCTTTCTCGGCGCCTGCTTCATGCGAGCGATCGGGTAATTATGGAAATTCGACTGCACAATCCGGCCGTTCTCAGCCGTGATTTCGCCTGACATCGCAAGAGAAACGCCGAACACCGCCGCGCCTTCAAATTGGGAACGAACGCGATCCGGCATAACGATCTGTCCGACGTCCGCTACCGTCCAGACGTTCGGAATCGTAAGATTGCCCTGGGTGTCTACGACGACTTCCACCGCCGTGGCCACATAGCTAAGGAAGCTGCGGTGAGCCGCTATGCCGATCCCATGACCTTTCGAATTGCGGAACTTCGCGTATCCGGATTTCTCGGCGCACTGCTCCAGAACGCGTCGCAAACGGCCGGTGTCGAGCGGGAAAGTCTCGGTCGATTGACCGTTATTCCAAGCCTTGGCTCCGTCCTTAGTTAGGTCCACGTGGCGATCCGGTCCGATGGTCTTCAGGAAGTAATCGACGTAGCTAGTGTTATTCAGATGCGCCAATTCATCCATGAACGAGTGCGCGCCGAAAGCATGGAAGAGATGGCAAACCGCCCGCAACCATCCCTGCCGGACATGGTTTTTAGCCGGGCAGTTTTCTGAGCGGAGATTGGGCACATCGAACAGCAATTCGTTCAGAGCCATCCCCGTTTCGAAGTCCGCGCCATGCTCTGCGCCGGCAGCGAACGTGGAGGCGATCGGTGGAAATGCGCTGCGGAATAGCCAAGACTGAATCTTGCCGGATTCGTCGAGCCCTCCCTTCATATGCATCGCCGCCACCGAATGGAAGTAGTCGAAGTGAATGTCGTCCTCGCGGCTCCATACGACTTTCACGGGCTTGCCGGCAGCTTTCGAAAGCAGCGCCGCCTCAACGACGTAATCAGGTTTCGATTTGCGCCCGAAGCCTCCGCCCAGCAGAGTGACATGACAGGTCACATCTGCCGGCTGGATGCCGAGCGCAGCCGATACCGCATCCTGCACGGCTTGGGGATTCTGTGTTGGACACCAGGTTTCCACTTTGCCGTTCTGCCATTCCGCTACAGCAACCGGCGGCTCCATGGCGGCGTGAGCGAGCATCGGCACGTAATAATCAGCCTCGTGCTTCTTCGCGGCGGTAGCGAAAGCTTTATCGAAGTCGCCTCGGTTGCGAACAACCTTGCCTGCCTGGTGAACACTGGCGAAGAGCTCTTTCTTGTAAGGATCCGAGGAGAAGCTTGCGTGATTAGGATTAACATCCCATTCCACCTTCAACTTTTTGCGGCCCTGCATCGCCGCCCAGGTTGAGTTGGCCACCACCGCAACCCCGCCGACCTGCTGGAACAAGTGCGGCTGCTTGAATGGCGGAAGAGCGATCGTCTTTTCGACGCCCTTTACCTTCAAGGCTTCGGCATCATCGAACGTCTTTACCTTGGAGTCGTACACAGGAGGGCGTTCGATGGACGCGTACAACATACCCGGCCGTGTCGCATCCATGCCGAACACCGCTTTACCACTGACGATGTCGTGCTGATCAAGAGTGGCGACGTTCTTGCCGATGTATCGATACTCCTCCGGCTTCTTGAAACGCAGCTCCGACACCGCCGGCGCAGGAAGCGTGGCAGCGATCGCCACCAAATCACCGATGTTTGCCGTGCGACCCGACTTCGCGTGAGTCACCTTGCCCATGCGTAACGTCACTTCTTCGGCCGGCACGGACCAGTTCTTTGCAGCGGCTCGCTCGAGCATCAAACGCCCGGTCGCGCCTGCCTGATGCATCGCCTGCACGAAGTCCCGCACGGAGCAGGAGCCATCGGTGTTCTGCGACCCGTACTTCTTATCGCCGATCGCCTGTTCGACTCGGACCGTCTTCCAATCGACATCGAGCTCGTCCGCAAGCACCATCGGAAGCGACGTTCGACTGCCGGTCCCCATCTCCGAACGATGCGCCGTAATCACGATTTGCCCGTTCGGCTCAAGGCCCAGATAAACCGACGGCTGCCATGCCGCGCCTGCAGCTTCGGCGTTATCGGCGGAAAGGCCGGCCGCGAACACGAGCGCTCCTGCGGAGAACATGGTGCCGAGGAATCCGCGGCGATCCACCGAAAGCACTTCAACTGACACGTTGTCCTGGCGCAGCTTGTCGTAAGCTTCGCGAGTGAGGCGGCCAATCTCCGACACCGTCTTGGGCGCCGCGAGCATCGCCGCAGCGGCTACGGCCGTTGACGTCACGTCCGGCGTTTCGTTTTCCGGCGCCGGGAAACTGATTCCGTATGGGATCTTCATGACTACTTCACCCCCGCGGCGGACTTGATTGCGGCTCGGATGCGTGTGTACGTGCCACAGCGGCAAAGATTGCCGTCCATCGCGTTATCGATCTGCGCGTCTGTCGGCTTGGCGGTTTTCTGCAGCAAGGCCGCTGCCTGCATGATCTGGCCCGGCTGGCAGTAGCCGCACTGCGCCACGTTATGCTGCTCCCACGCGACTTGCAGAGGATGCGTCGCGTTCGGGCTGAGACCTTCAATCGTGGTGATCTTCTTGCCTGCCGCGGCGCTCACAGGCGTGACGCAACTTCGAATCGCGTCGCCGTTCAAATGCACAGTGCAGGCGCCGCACTGGCCCATGCCGCAACCGAACTTCGTTCCCGTGAGTTGTAGTTCATCGCGCAGATACCACAGGAGTGGGGTCGCGTCGTCGCCATCAAACTGGCGAGCTTTCCCGTTCACCATTACTTCGATCATGATGTCCTGTGATTATACCCAAGCGGGCGGCCAATCACTTGCCGCGTTCGCCCAGGTAGTAACTGGTCAGCGGTACGTGCGTATAGCCCATCGATCGATGCGTCACATCGTTTCGATACAGCGGATCCTGCATCAATGTCACCCGCCGGTCTTTCGCCGGAATCGTGGTGCTGTAGATTCGCAGTTCACCGTTCGAGTACGTGACGATCTCTTCGCGCCAGTCGCCGAAAAGATCGGCGACATGCTGCACTGAGCCTTGTGTGCTGCCGACGGTAGCGCCCTGCCATTTCGAAATAGTGCCGCGACTGTGGAGTTCACGCAGCAGGTCCGCATCCCACCAGACGAGTTCATTCTGCGGCGGCACAGGCCCCGGAATCTTCTCGCCTTTCGCTGTGAAGAAGAATTTGTCACCCCAGCACTCCATGCCCGGATACTTCGGATCGATGTCGCCGACCAGTCCGCCCGCCATCTGGTTGTCGTTTGTGGGCTCGTCCGTGCCGAAGATGAGATTGCCGGTACGGGCATCCCACAGGCTTGCACCGTTACGCGGGTGCGGGTCCTCGATCGTATACCAGATTTCAAGACCAGGCCGTGAGGGGTCGATATCCGACAGGTAGAAGCGATCGCCATGGCCCATGCCCGTGCTCCACAGCGTGCGGCCGTCATGGTCGATCGCGATGGAGCCGTTCACAATTTCGTCCATCCCGTCGCCGTCGATATCGCCCACCTTGATGCTGTGCTGACCCTGTCCCTGGTACTTGAACGGCGCCCGCTCGTTCGTCCATCGCCACAACTTTTGAAGCTTTTTATCCTTGAAGGTCCACGCGTCGACACGCATCATGCCGTATGTACCGCGCACCACGAGGACACTCGGGGTCTTGCCGTCCAGATACGCAACGCCCAGCATGTGGCGGCTGGACCGATTGCCCGTATGGTCGCCCCACTCTTCCGGCTGTCCGCGTTCAATCCAGTCGGCCTTGTCGATCTCTTTCCCCGTTGTGCCGTCGTACACGCTTAGATACTCGGGGCCGCTGAGGACGAAGCCTTTGCCGCCATCGAACGCCTGTTCGCGGGTCGGTGCGTACGGAGCAGTGCGAAGACAAACCTCTGCCCTGCCGTCGCCATCCAGATCACGGACAAGCATGGGTGAAAACCAGATCCCCAGGTTGATGTTCCAACCAAGATCCACACGCCACAAGAACTTGCCGCTCCGGCCATCGTACGCGTCGATCTTGAACGTGTCAGGACTTGGCGCCGAACGGCCCGGGTCCACGCGGCCGCCAGGATGCTTCACCACGAAATCGAACGTTCCGTCTCCGTTGAGATCCCCGATGCCGACGCGATCGACACCGCGCGTGACCTCGTTTAGCTTGATAGCGCGATAAGGAGAAGGCGTGCGATTGGCGGGCAGCGTCACGCGTTCAGAGTCGCCGAGTTCGCGTCCATTCATCACCGGCCGCACCGTCCATGTATTCTCGCGGTCCGCTGGCGCAGCCGTGTCGATAAAGTCCGTGGTGGCCGATAAAGGCTGCGCGTTCACCTTGGCGGCGGCTCCGCCCGCGGTTGCGCGATACACATTGAAGCCGACGTTCGCGGCGTCTGCCTTCAGCAGCCGCCAACTGAGATACACGCGCGTGCTATCGAGCGCCGTAGCCGCCAGTCCACGATCGAGCTTTTCTTCGATGCGCTCCGTGGCCCAACCTAAGGGAACACCGGGCTTGTACAGCGGGTCAATTGCGTAGAAGTTCAGGTTGGGCGGCATCTCCTCCGCTGTCAGCGAACGCATCGTGCGATCGTTCTCGGCAGGAGGCCGCGTCGACGGAGTTGTTGCAGGCGGCGCAACCGGCTGAGCCAGGGAAACGGCGGCGTACATGCCGGCCAATAGGAGTCCGGACCGTAATTGAATAAA
>DASQDN010000514.1:0-3880 GCA_035634155.1 Bryobacteraceae bacterium
ATCGATCTGCCCCGACGCCTCCATCGTGGACATCAGTCACGAAGTGCAGCCGTTTGAGATCTCCGAAGGGGCGTTTCTCATCGCCCAGGCTTATCGCTACTTCCCAGTGAAGACCGTGCACGTCGTAGTTGTCGACCCGGGGGTGGGGTCCGCGAGGCGTCCCATTCTGATTGAAGCCGGCGGGCAGTACTTTGTCGGCCCGGACAATGGCTCGCTGGCAATGGTGTACTCGGAGGCGCCGCATAAAGCGCGTGAGATCACCGCCTCGAAGTATTTTCTCGATCCGGTCAGCCGCACGTTTCACGGGCGCGACATTTTCGCTCCGGTAGCTGCGCATTTAGCCAAAGGCGCGCGTCCGACTTCGTTCGGCAAAGTGATTGAGGATCATCTGAAGCCAACGTTTCTGAAGGCCGACCGCATTGCGAAACGAACCTGGCTTGGCTCCATTCTGCACACCGATCGCTTTGGCAACCTGATTACAAACCTGCACATGGACCAGTTCGACGGCATTCGTGTTCGTCCGTTCGAGCTTGCGATCGGCGCGGCTAAACTCACGCGTCTTGCGCTCACTTACGCGGAGGTGGAGAGCCGCGAGGCATTCGTGATCGTGGGTAGTTCCGGATATCTGGAAGTCGCGGTAAATCAAGGCTCAGCCGCTCGGTTACTCGGCTGCGGGACCGGCGCGCCTTGTGAGCTGACTGTCTACTGACCTGGCGCCAGTAGTAGAATACGTTCTTAGTCCAACCCTCTGAACGGAATCCGAGTGGCAACAGATCTTATTGAGATAGACGCCGATAAGCCCAGCGCCGAAGCCATATCACGCGCGGCAGCCATCATTCGCAAGGGCGGCGTCGTCGCGATGCCCTCTGACGCCCTGTATACGCTGGTGGCCGACCCGTTGAACCTGGCGGCTGTCGGCCGTGTGTTTAAGGCCAAGGGCCGCGAGGCTCAACGATCGCTGCCACTGCTTGTAGCCGATCTAATGATGGCCGAAGATCTGGCAAAGGATCTCACCAAGCGCTTTTTTCTGCTGGCGCGCCATTATTGGCCTGGGCCGCTGACGCTGATTGTCCCAGCCGCCGCCAAGGTGCCTTTGAAGGTAACTGGAAATACCGGCCGTCTCGGGTTGCGCCAATCCAAAGCGCCTATCGCTTCAGCGCTCATCGAGCAGCTCGGTCAGCCGATCATCTCTACCAGCGCGAACATCTCGGGACAGCCGACGGCCCGCTCGGGGATCGAAGTGTTCGCTGCCATGGACGGCGCAGTTGATCTCGTGCTCGATGCCGGCACGTGCGCAGGAGAAGGCGCGACCACGGTCGATGTCTGTGAACCCTACTGGAAGATCATCAAGGAAGGCAGCATCTCCGAAAAGGAGTTGCAGGATACCTTGAAGGGTCTGTAGGACACGCGCCGAAGACCCTTCAACGATCGGTCGAACTATTTCATCTTCGAGAAATCAGTGGGCGTCATGAAGACCGATGTCACTTTGTCGACAATTGCGCCGTTCGCCTCTGAAGCGGTGCGGGCCTTCATCCATTCCGGATCCTTCCGAAACGCGTCCCAGGAAGCTGTCGCGGCTTCGCGGCTCTTATGCGCCAGCACGTAAATCAGCGTTGTCTGGGATGCGGGCGCATCGGCAGCTACCCAGTATGCGACGTTCTCCATCCCGTGCTTCTCAAATAGGCGCGTAGTATGGTCGCGGAAACGCGCGAGCAGGTTCTCTAGCTTCCCTTCTTTCGCGACATAGGTGCGCATCTCAAAAACGCGATTTTCCGCTTGTATGCTCATGATTCCCAGCAAGGCAACTGCCGCCAGCTTCTTCAACATGCATTCAGTATATGTCGGACACCCTCCCGGAAGACGTCCTCTTCGGTGAGCAGACTGACGATCAAGTACGCTTCGGATTCGAAATCGAAGAAGAAGCCCGGCTGCACCAGAACACCTCGGTCTAACAGCTCGAGCGTCCACTCTTCTTCGCTTCGTGTTTTCGGCACTTGAAGGGTGGCATACCACCCGGCCTCCACGCGCAGGAGCCGACAGCTTGTCCCGACAGTAGCGACGCGCAGATACCGGAGATTCGATTGCGTTCGTTTACGAATCTGCTCCTGGATTGGGTGCCGAGCCGCAAGCAGCGCCGGAGCGGCACATTGCACGGGAGTGCCGACCGATAAGAACGTATCGGCGATCCACTCGAGCCGATTCAATGCCTCCTCGCTTCCGGGTCCATTGGCTACGATCCAGCCGAGCTTCATCTGCGGCAATCCACACACCTTTGACAATCCCGAAAGAGAGAACGAGAGGCATTCGTTCAGGCCGGTCAGCGAAGGTAGGCCATCGGTGGCTACATCGATTGGGTAATCCGCGAATACTTCATCGCCAATCAAAGCCAATCCGTGGCTGGAGCACAGCCGAGCGATCGCTTCATACTCCGCGCGCTTCAGAAACGATCCGGTCGGGTTGTTCGGGTTCACCCAAATGATGGCGCGCGTTTGCTCACTGATGGCGTGCCGGACCGCTTCAACGTCGATGAACCATCCGTGGTCGTAGTGAAGCGGGTACTGTACGACCTTGACGGACTCGAGTTGCGCAAGCATGTCGAACAGCGGATACGACGGGCGAGGCACCAGCACTTCATCGCCGGGATTGCAGAGTAGCTTGAAAAGATAGGAATAGGCTTCGCTGGTACTCGCGGTGAGGAGCACTCGATCGGGCGTCACCGAGCATTGATAGTACTCGCAAACTGCTTGGCGAGCTGACAGCAGGCCCAGAGCCGATGGCTCATACAGCAACACTCTGCTATCGGCGAGCGGTTCGTGAACAGGCGGGTAGACGATACCGGCACTGGTGGGATTCGATTGCGTCAGATCCCAAAGCAACCCACCTTCGGCACGCTGCTGGTCCGCGGCCGTGGTCAGTGTGTTGCGAGCCGTCGACCATGCCAGTCGCGCGGAGAAAGGCGGGCCCATGGACCCATTATTCGCTACTTGGCTTTCCGCGTCCGATAATCGTTCACCGGACGCTCGTACATCCGCTTTTCCCCGCCCTGCGCTCCCCAACCGCGGTCTTTATTGGTCAGCGATCCGTCACCATCCTCGTCGAGCTGCTTAAACGATTGATCGTTCCCCGGCCACTCGTTGCGTGTGATGATTCCATCGCCGTTTAAATCCTGCGGACGGTGACCTTCGGTGGCGCGCTTCAAGTGTTTGTCTTCGGGCCCTTTGTCAGTAGATTTACTGCTGGTTTGGAGAGGCTTCTCCTTTGCCATCGCGGTCTTGTCCTTGTCCTTCGCCTCGGCGCCGCTCACCGACAGTAGCAGACCCACGGGTAGCGACAAGAGACATGATGTGATCTTCAGCACGTTTCCTCCTGAATCGAGGACGCTGTGACATCATCGGCGAGTCACGTTGTCACCGTGAAGCATTCAACATTGCCGTTCGTTCATGGGGCGGCTTCTATAATGGTGAACTGACATTCCCGAAGGAGGCTGTAAACATGGCATTTTCTTTACCACCGCTGCCTTACGCGCCGGACGCGCTCGAGCCGCACATCGATAAGGCCACGATGGAGATCCATCACGGAAAGCACCACAACGCGTATGTCACCAATTTGAATAAGGCGCTGGAATCGGCTCCCGAACTCGCCGACAAGAGCTTGGAAGAACTGCTGGCCAACAATCTGGCGGCCGTACCCGAGGCGATCCGCACGGCGGTTCGCAACAACGGTGGGGGCCATTACAACCACTCAATGTTCTGGCAGATTCTGGCTCCGAGCGCCGGCGGCCCACCAACGGGTGAGATCGAATCTGCGATTACCGGCGCGTTCGGAAGCTTCGATGCGTTTAAAGAGAAGTTCAACGCTGCCGCGACGACTCGCTTCGGCT
>DASQDN010000515.1:0-4557 GCA_035634155.1 Bryobacteraceae bacterium
CAATCACCATTCACAACCACGGGACTGGACCAACTCTGCATCGCATGCGTCTGCTTGGAGCGTCTCAAACACACCCATTGGTTGAGAACACGCCTCCGATAAAGAAAGATACGAAGCAGCGTCAAGTACTCCACAAGAAGCCTCACATTCACGCCGAACAGCGAGAGTGAATCAATCGGCTTCAACTGACGGGAAATAGCGAGCAAGCCGGCCGGATAGACCACAAACACAACTCCCCAAGTCAGGAACACGCCGGCCGCTACCCCAGCGGGTACCGCCGCAGGACCGAGCGCTGCAATGACTCGTTGCTGCCATGCATGGTCTCGCGTGTCTTCTAAATGCTTTCGGGCTCGGCGGACATGTCTGGCATGCATCCCAATGCCGTGACGAACTTCCGAATCCAGGGACTTCGCAGGCTTCTCCAGCGCCTTTTCCGCTTGCTGCAACAACGGGAGCATCTGAGTCATTCCGGCATCCTGGTAGAAGCCCGCAATCGTAGATAGACTGAGTGCCGCAGCATTTACGGTGCTGGGTTCCTGCGACCCGGCGAAGACGGTGATCAATTTCGCGTAAACTTCTTTGCTGACAGGGCCTAGTTCCCGGAGCGCGAGAACACCGCACTCTTGCAGGTTCTTCGGCCCGCTGCCTTCACTGTGCGGCTGCCCACTTGGCTGGTCCAGAAGACTCGCAACGCTGTCGATCAGAGCAGTTTGTTCCCGGTGGCCCTCGGCAAATTTGCCGAGTACAATCGCGGCATCGCAGCGAATCGCGGGACTCGGGTCATTCAGAATCACCGCGCGAAGCGAAGATAGCGGCATCTCTTCGGTACGGTCGAATACGAAAAGAGCCGACACACACGAGCTTCGGAACTCAGTTCTAAGCTTCCGATCTTCCAAACAAGCACTCAGATTCCGGATCGCTTGCGGTGGACGGATCGCGCGTACGGCAAGCAGCGAAGCATTGAATAACCGGTCGTTCGGCGAGGCGAGCCCCTTGACCAGCTGTGCCACGAGAGCGCCATCATTGCCCTTCCACATGCTAGAAAGCTCGGCGGCAAAAATCCGGCGCTGCTCTACATTGCTTTCAAGTGCGTTCAGTAAGCAGCGACGTAAACTCAGGGTGAACTGCTCGTGCGCAACGATTCGTTTCACCCTGGCGTTGTAGGCCTCAGGCTGCTCAGGACTTACCCCCGTTTCGAGAGTGCCGCAAATTGCGTTTACATCAGCCTCAGGAGTTTGTGCAGACAAGCTCGTAACGCAGGAGAGCAGGAGCAGCCATCGGAACATCACCCATGGATATTACAACAAGCGGCGGTACACCTTACCCGCCGACGATACAAGCCGGATAAGCATGCCGCGTAACAGTTATTCCACTGCGCGTCCCACTGCTCAGGAGAACACACCGTATGAAGCATAGCCTCACTGTCCTGACCACGGCCGTGATTTTAACGGGCGGAATCCGCGCTCCTGGCACGAGCTGAAAAATCACCGAACACTCGGTAATGGGTAAGACCAAGAGGGCAGCGACTACAAACACTCGGGTGACGGCCCAGCCTTCTCCCGCCACGCTTTGACCGTCGCGGAACGGATCAGCGAACTGCCACTTTAGCCGAGAAGCACGCTTGCAACTCCCGACGCGTGTCCTTGGGCAGACTCGCGAATGGGAACGTCAAAGTTTGGCCGGGAAACAAATCGCTGACAGTCAGCGACTGCCCAGGGAAAGCCGTATCAACCAGCATCCATGACGCTGCGCCATGCAGCAGCAACCCGCTGCCGTTGCCCATCTTTTCGCTTGCCTCCACACGATACTTTGAGGCTGCCTTTCCATCCACAGCAACAGCCAGTGTCCCGTTCTTGGCAACGGGCGACCAAGCTAGTTGCATAGAACCTTGTCGCGTCGTCGGATCACAGGAAACAATCAAACGATAAACCTGAGCTTCAGCAGCGTCTTTGCCTAAAGGAATTTCGCGAAGAATACTCGCAGTAATGCCCTTCCCTCGCTCAACCCTCCAGTCCGTCGAGCCTTCCGAACCAACAGCCAAAGCCCGAATCCAAGCGTCCATAATCGCTTTATCCGGCTGGGGAATGCCCGCCGCGCCCACCGCTCCAAACTTCATCTTCGCGTCCACAAGCTCGGTAGCCTTCGGGTTTGAACCCGATTGCCTGACCATCTCCAGCAAGACGCCTCCAGTCAGCTTGCTCAACAGCATCGCCTTCAAACTCGGCGACGCTTGCGCAGCGTCAAAATGCTGGAGCGAGAGCCCGCCATTGCGAGCTGCATCCGTATGACAAACCGCGCAATACTTCTGCACCAACGCATTCTGCTGCGCCACCGGCATAAGTTCCGCCGTCACCGCAGGCCTGACACTCGACAGCAGCACTAACGCAGCTACCGCAACGAAGCGAAACCCGCGCAATTGGCGGAAAAAGGTGGCCATCGGTCCAGTATATAGAAACCGCCTGGCCCCAACGGGTGACAGCGGCGCAAACATCATTCGTAGCATTCGATCGCGGACATGGGTAATGTTTACAATTCCTTCTCTAAAGGAGTGTGCCGCAAGTATTCTCCGGCTCTGCTGCCCACAGCGGGTGTGTTCCGCAGGAGGCGCTCCGGCCCACACTTCGGCGATGCTTACCGGTTGAGACAACAAGAGTGCGTCTGAGCCGCCTAAGTCCGTCCATCGTGACAGGACGGCGCTGTTGCCGCCCGTCTTACCTCGATGAGGATGTCAGAACCGGGCAGCACAGTCATCAATCTGCCAGCCGGTCGATCCGGCATCCTTTGCGAAGGCGCCTACCCTCGTCGACAATAGTCATCTCTCCCTCAGCAGGCTTGCGACTGCCTATGAAGCGCTGCATGGCAGACACTCGCCGCTCACGGCTCCCCACATACCGTTCGCGTACCGCGCGCCGAACCAGATCCGAGATGGTCGTCTTCTCGCGCTCCGCCACAGCGTGGAGCACTGCCCAGAGCTGATCGTCCAAGTACACGCAGGTGCATCTCACCTGTAGATCGTACATCGGCAAGCGCCCGCGGTTTAAACCCTCGAGCCAAATCGGCAACGCCCTCCGGAGAGCCCAAACTCCAGCTTCTGCGCCTCAGCCAGAAAGCCGTTCACAGCCCGTTTTCCCAATAAAACCGCCCAAATCTGAACCCAACCCTTGACACCCCATGCCACACTGAAAGCAAAGGGAGCACCGTGCGAACGGGGCTCCCTTATTACATTTTCCAAGGAGCCCCAAAACACATGTCATCCGCAGCCAAAGCCCTCGCCAACCGCGCCAACGCGACCCATTCCACCGGACCGAACGACACATCCAAGACCCGCTTCAACGGCGTCACCCACGGCCTCACCAGCAAGCAACCCGTCATCCCCGGCGAGAACCAGGCCGAGTACGACACCTTCGCGGCCGCACTACGCCAAGACCTGCGCGCATGCACCGCCGTCGAGAAACTCCTGGCCGACCGAGTCATCGCTGCCGCCTGGCGACTCAAACGCTTCACCCGCGTGGAGACCGCCTTCTTCACCGGCCGCATCGACGCCCACCTCGCCGACAACCCCGACGGCGATCCCGACACCGCCCTGGCCAACCTCTTCTCCGATCCAGCCCAGATGGCACGCATGCGCCTGTTTCTCCGGTACCAAAATAGCGTCCAGAAGGAATACGACACCGCCATGCGCGAGCTCCTCAAAGCGAAAAAGGAGCGCGCCGAAAACTCCCTCGAATTAGCCTGGGCCGACAGCCTGGAAGAACGGCGACCATCCACCGAGTCAGCGCCCAAGCAGCCCACCAACACCGAACTTGGCTTCGCTTCGCAAGTACCCGGACAAGCGCCTCAGAGCACCCCGAACGCAGCAGCCCAGGCCGCTCCGTGACAGCAGGCAAGCGGAGAAATCATGGCCGAATCTACCCAAAACTGGCGAACCCGAAACCGGCGTTCACACCCTGTGAAGATTTCTCCTAACCGCCAAAGCTCTCAGTGTCTTACAACCGGCCTGCCCATGGAAAACAGCAGAAATTTATACACGCCGGAGCTACCATCGAGGCGACGTTGCCACTATGAGTGAACGAATCTATAAACTGCAGCCGAATCGCACGATGGCCCTCCGCGGCTTCGATGACCTGGGCGCCGCCGCTGCCCTCCACTCCGCCACCAGCGACTCCTTCAAAGTCAGCGGTGTCTTCCGCGATCCGGCCGACTTCGCCGTGCTCATGCTCTACGATGCGGACAACTTCTATGAGCACCCGCGCTGCAAGTACCTGCCCGACTTCCGCTTCGACGGGCTCACTCTGTCGTTTGACGTCCACTACTCCGGGCTGATCCCGCTGGACTCGCCCAAGTACGCCACCATCGATTGGCCATACCTGGACTACATTCGAAAGGACGGGACCACCGGGCGCGTGCCGATCTTCCCCTCCGTCACCCAGGCCGGAGGTGACTACACCCGCGCATCCACCAGCTTCACCATCGTGGCGAACGCCCCCAAACAATTTGACCGCCTCACGTTGTGGTACCTGACTCTCGCCTACGACTATCTGGTGCCTAAGGTGGAAG
>DASQDN010000516.1:0-12349 GCA_035634155.1 Bryobacteraceae bacterium
CCTCATGCGAACCCCTGTAATGGCCGGTAACTGGAAGATGTATAAAACCGCCGCGGAAACGACGGCGTTCTTCGAAGCGTTCGGCAGCCTCGTCGCCGGAGCCTCGGATCGGGACATCGTTATATGTCCCACGTTCGTCAACATTCCCGCCGCGGTGGAAGCAACCAAAGGCTCGAACGTCCAGATCGGCGGCCAGAATCTGTACTGGGCCAAAGAAGGCGCATTCACGGGCGAGATCTCGGGACCCATGCTCACAGCCGTTGGAGCCAAGTGGGTCATCATCGGCCACAGCGAACGCCGCCAATATTTCGGCGAGACCGATGAGACAGTCCTCAAGCGCACGCAGGCAGCGCTCGAAGCCGGTCTGAACCCCATCGTCTGCGTGGGCGAGCGCCTCGAGGAGCGCGAATCCGGCCGCACCAACGCCGTGCTTGAAGAACAGTTCAACGGCGGCATCGCGGGGCTTTCCCCCGAGCAGTTTTCAAAGATCGCAATCGCCTACGAGCCCGTTTGGGCCATCGGCACCGGCAAGACCGCCACACCCGAGATCGCAGCCGAAGCCCACGCTCACATCCGGAGCCTCGTGAACGGCCAGTTCGGCGCAGACGCCGGTTCCAAGGCCCGCATCCTCTATGGCGGGAGCGTTAAGCCCGACAACGTGAAGACGTTGATGGCTAAGGAAGACCTTGACGGAGTTCTCGTCGGCGGTGCAAGCCTTGACGCGAAGTCCTTCGCCGCTATCGTGAACTTTTAAGCCGACTTGATCTCCGTCCAAAGCCGGTCCCGCAGGCGCTGAATCTCGGGCGTACTGCTTAACGCCCATTCGCCTCGCGCGAGCACGTGCGGCGGTGGATACAGCGTCTCGTTGTTCCGGATCTCCTCCGGCAGCAATGCGCGAGCGCTGCCATTGGCGCACGCCGTTCTGGCGCCTTTCACTACACCTGCTGCGACCTCGGGCCGCAGCAGGTAATTCAGGAACTCATGCGCTAATGCGGCCCGTTTGCTTTCCCGCAGGACCACCGCCACATCGGGATACAAGGCGTAGCCTTCATCGGGGAAGCAGAACGCTAAGCGCTTGCTTTCATCGATCGCCTGCTGCGCTGTCGTCGACCAAAGCTGAGCCGCGAGTACATCGCCCGCTATCAGCTGATCCCTCACTTCGGCATTGATATAAGCGCGCAGATATTCCTTCTGTTCCACGGCCTCCTGCTGCGCCTTCCGCAACTCATCCGGGTTCCGCGTATTGATCGAATACCCGAGCTTCTTCAAACACGCGCCGAACACATCCACCGGATCATCCAGCATCGTGATGCGCCCTTGCAGATCCGGAGCCCATAGATCGCCCCACGCGGTAACGTCTCGATGCGCCGCATGACAGATGCCCGTTGCGTTCCACATATAGGGCACGCCCCAGCGAAGCTCCGGGTCCCATCCCGGCTTCTTGAACGGAGCGTCCAGGTGATGCAGGTTCGGCAGACGCCCATGATCGAGCGGCGAAAGCAATTCGAAGGACCGCATCGCGTCGATCAGGTAGCTGGTCGGAAAGACAACGTCCCAACCGGAGTTGCCGCTCATCACGCGAGCCAGCATCTCTTCGTTGCTCTCGTATACTGCGTACCGGACGCGAACATTGAACTCGCGTTCAAAGTTGGGGATCGTTTCAGGCCCCACATAGCTCGACCAGTTGAAGATATTCAAACGCGGTCGAGTGTCGCGCATGCAGCCGCTCAAGCCGCCCAAGCCCATCAGAAACAGTGTGCGCCTTCTCATGAGGTCCGCAGCCGTTCGGAAACCACGATCAGCACACCGAGTCCCACGACGATCATCGTCGAGATGGCATTCACTACCGGGTTCGCGCCGCGCCGCGCCATCGCATAGATCACCATCGGCAGCGTCTCGGAATCGACACCGGCCACCATGCTCGTGATGACGTAGTCGTCGAAGGAAATCGTAAACGCCAGCAGCCCCGCTGAGGCAACGGCGGGCCAAAGCTGCGGCAAGGTCACCAACCGGAACGCATCCCATTCAGTGCCGCCCAAGTCGAGCGCTGCTTCTTCCAACGCCGGGTCGACCGTACGCAGCCGTGCCATCACTACAATCACTACATACGCGACCGAGAACATGACATGCGCCAGCACAACGGTATGCATGCCAAGCTGCACATGCAGGAACCGGAACGCCCATTGGAAGAACGCCAGCAGCGCCACTCCCATCACAATCTCGGGTGTGACCAGCGTCGTATAAAGGCTGCCACTCACGACCGGCGACCGCCCCTTCCACAATCCGTAAGCACAGATCGTGCCTATCGCGGTCGAGATCACCGTCGCGGCCAGAGCAATCAGCAAACTGTTCCAGGCCGCTTGCGCAAGCTGCGCATCGGCCAGCGCGGCCTCATACCAGCGCAGCGAGAATCCCTGCCACACGGTGAAGCGCGAGCTATTCACGCTGAACACCGCCAACACCAGCAAAGGCAGATGCAGGAACGCGAATGCTGCAACCGCATACAACGGCAGCAGCCGCTTCACAACAAGTCCTCACGCTGGCTGCGCATACTCACGATGAGCAGAACCATCACCACCGCCATCAAGACCAGGGACACCGCCGACCCGAACGGCCAGTCCCGAGCCGTGGTGAACTGATTCTGGATCAAGTTCCCGGCCATCACCGTCTTGCCGCCGCCCAGCAAGTCGGGCGTAAGATACGCGCCCAAACACGGGATGAAGGTCAGCACCGCCCCTGCTCGAAATGCCGGAGCGCACAAGGGAACAACGACGCGCAGCACTGCCTCCCATGGACGCGCGCCCAGGTCCGCCGCCGCTTCTAGCAGGCTCTTGTCCAGCCGCTCCAGCGTGGCGAATAACGGCAGCACAACAAACGGCAGGAAGCTATACACCAGCCCGACGAGCACCGCGCCGTTGTTATACAGCAGTGGCAGCGGCTCGGAGATAACCCCCAGCGCGAGCAGAGCCGAGTTGATGAGGCCGGTATCGCGCAGCAGGAACATCCACGCGTAGGTTCGAACCAGGAAGCTGGTCCAGAACGGAATCATCACCAACTGCAGGTAGACATTCTTCCGGCTACCCGACCGCGAGATGAACAACGCGAGCGGGAATCCCAGCACCAGGCACAACACCGTGGCGACCGTGGACAGCGTCAACGTCCGCAGCAGAATCGCGCCGTAAAGCGGATCGAGCAAGCGGCGGTAGCTTTCGAGCGTCCAATCGTCGGTGACGCCGCCATAGACGCCGCGGGCGAGCAAACTGTACGCCACGATGATCAGCATCGGGGCGAAGAACAGAACCGCCAGCATCGACGCCGTTGGCGCCAGGAACCAGCGCCTCATGAGCCCGGCCGGAGTTCATCGGCTGGGTGCCACCACACGTGAACGTTGTCGCCGGCAACATATGTCCCGTCGAGCCGCGACACCTCCGATACCACCGTCTCGCCGGACGCGAGCTTCGCCTCCACATGCACTGCGCTGCCGAGGAACGTTGATGCCTGCACAACGGCAGGCCGCGCATTCGCTCCGGGTGTGCTCTTTGTAATGCGGGTCGCCTCCGGCCTCACCCCCACGGCTCCCAACCAGTTCACCGCGCCAAGGAAGCCCGCGACGAACCGCGACTTCGGCTGCAGGTAAAGCTCCTGCGGCGTACCCACCTGCTCCAGCTTGCCCTTGTGCATCAGCGCGATCGTGTCTGACATTGACAGCGCCTCTTCCTGATCGTGCGTGACAAAGATGAACGTCACTCCGGTACGCCGCTGCAGTGCCTTTAGCTCACCGCGCACCTGCTTGCGCAGATTGGGGTCCAGCGCCGAGAGCGGCTCGTCCAGAAGAAGTAGCGTCGGTTCCAGCACCAGCGACCGCGCGAGCGCAACCCGCTGCTTCTCGCCGCCCGAAAGCTGTTGGGGTAGACTGTCTGCCTTCGAGGAAAGCTGCACCAGACTGAACACATCCGTCACCCGCTTCCGGATCTCGGCCTCAGGAACGCGCTTCCGCCGCAAGCCAAACTCCACATTGGCGCGAGCGGTCATGTGCGGGAACAGAGCATAGCTCTGGAACACGGTGCTGACCGTGCGCTCGTAGGGCTTCAGGTGATTGATGCGTTCGCCCGACAGCACGACATCGCCGCTGGTAGCCTCCTCAAAGCCGGCGACCAGCCGCAGTGTGGTCGTCTTGCCGCAGCCGGACGGCCCGAGCAGGGCATAAAATGCGCCGCGCTCCACGGTGAGCGACACGTCATCCACAGCCCGGTGTTGTCCGAAGTGCTTCGACACATTGCGAAGCTCCAATACCGTGTTCATCGGCAAACGATTCATCTTATCGTTTCGTGCACCCTGAAGCGACCGCCGCAACGTATATGGACTGCGAAGGGGATACGACATGAAAACAACGATCGCCGGGTTAGTAGTGGTGATGGGGCTCGCAGCCCAAACCTTGAAGCTGCCCATCGACATCGAGAACCTCAGCAAGGCAGCCACCGAGACCGTAGACGTAACCTTGGACGGAAGCATGATCCGATTCGCCGAGCGCTTCCTGTCAGACGGCGACGCCGACCAAGCCAAGGCCAAGCGGCTGTTGCGCGGTTTGAACTCGATCCAGGTGAAGAAGTTCGAGTTCGCCCGAGAAGGTGAGTATTCCGAGCGCGACCTGCAATCCATTCGCTCACAATTGCAGGCGCCGAACTGGTCCCGCATGGTCCACGTGAAAGGCTTGCGAGAGAACACCGAAGTCTTCTCGCAAATGCGAGCCGGTGAGATGACCGGGCTGGTGGTCCTCAGCGCCGAGCCGCGGGAACTGACCATCGTCCACATCGACGGACCGATCAAGCCGGAAGACATCGCGAGCCTCAGCGGCCACGCCGGGCTGCCGCGGTGGAATCGCGGAGGCGACCGATGAAGCGCTTCGTCCTGGCACTGACGGTGCTTGCGCTTCCGGTGTTCGCCGGCGGCGGCAGCGACTTCGACTCCATGGTCCGAAGCATGGAGAACCACTACGGGGTGAAGAAGACCTACATCCCGTTTCTCGGCTTCGCTAATTTTGTGGTGAAGGTCGCGAGGCCTGCCGGCGCCCGAGACTTCAAGCTCGCGATCTTCGAGCACGTGGACCAGAGCCGGCACCCGTCGCTTGAGGACATGGATCGCAGGTTCGTGTCCGCCGGCTGGAAGCCGTTCGTGCGCGTGCTGTCGAACCGCAAGCGAGAACGGGTGCAGATCTATGCTCGGGAGAAAGGCCGCGACCACGAACTGATGGTGACCACGTTTGAGAACGATGAGACGGTGATGGTGCGCGTGCGCATTAATGCCGAGGGCATGGCCAAGTGGGTCAACAACCCTCGCGCGATGTGCGGCCGGAACTCCAGATAACATCGTCGAATGGACCTTGGGATCGCGGGACGCCGTGCGATTGTGTGCGCGGCGAGTAAAGGACTGGGGCGCGCGTGCGCGTTCTCGCTGGCGCGAAATGGCGCGGAAGTGGTGATTGTGGCTCGGACGGCCGAGACGCTGGAGGCTACGGCCGAAGAGATCCGGCGCGAAACTGGCGTACAAGTGACGGCGGTCGCGGCTGATATCACGAGGCCGGAAGGCCGGGCGGCAGCGCTCAAGGCGTGCCCCGAGCCGGACATCCTGGTGAACAACGCCGGCGGACCGCCGCCCGGCGACTTCCGGGAATGGTCGCGCGAGGACTGGATCAAGGCCCTCGACGCCAACATGCTGACGCCGATTGAGCTGATCAAGGCCACCGTCGATGGCATGATGGCGCGGCGGTTTGGCCGCATCGTGAACATCACGTCGAGCGCGGTCAAGGCCCCCATCGACATCCTCGGGTTGTCGAACGGGGCGCGATCGGGGCTTACGGGGTTTGTCGCCGGCCTGGCTCGGAAGACGGTCCGGCAGAACGTGACGATCAACAACTTGCTGCCGGGGCCGTTCGACACCGACCGCCTGCGCGCCACGCTGGAGGCGGCGGCGAAGACGGTCGGCCGCTCTTTGGAGGAGATTCGGGAAGAGCGCCAGCGGGCCAATCCGGCAGGGCGATTTGGCGATCCGTTCGAGTTCGGTGAAGCGTGCGCTTACCTTTGCAGCGCGCAGGCGGGGTTCATTACAGGGCAGAACCTGTTGATGGACGGAGGCGCATTCCCGGGCGCCTTCTGATCGCGTTACTATTACGGAATGCGCTTGGTTTTGGGCCTTTGCGCCATAGCGTTTAACGCTTTCGGCGCGGGGCCGGACTTCCTTCCCATCTTTGCGGCCAAGTGCCAGAAGTGCCATCCGGCGTCGGTGCTGACGACGGCTCGGAGCGCACTGGTTTCCCGGGTTACGAGCACTAAGCCAGGCTTCCGGATGCCGATGGGCGGCCAACCCCTGAGCGCCGCCGAAGTGACGACGCTGCGCAGGTGGATTCAGGCGGGCGCCAAGGGTGCTCCCGAGACGCATTGGGCGTTTCTGCCCGTGAAGCGGCCGGCGGGCGCTAAGACCACCATCGACAGCCTGGTTCGGGCCCGGCTGAAGAAGGAGGGTTTGCGACCCTCGCCAGAAGCTCCCAAGACTACCTTGCTGCGCCGGGTGTCGCTCGACTTGACCGGGCTTCCGCCTACGCCCGAGGAGGTGGATGCGTTCCTGAAGGATACGCAGCCGGGCGCTTATGCGCGTGTGGTGGACCGGCTGCTCGCGTCGCCGCATTATGGCGAGAAGTGGGCGCGGCATTGGCTGGATCTCGCGCGATATGCCGATAGCGATGGCTACGAGAAGGATCTGTCGCGGCCGTTTGCGTGGCGCTACCGGAACTGGGTGATCAATGCTCTCAACAAGGACATGCCGTTCGACCAGTTCACGATCGAACAGCTTGCGGGCGACCTGCTTCCGAACGCGACGGTTGAGCAGCGGGTGGCGACCGGATTCCATCGCAACGTTCTGACCAATCGCGAAGCGGGCGTGGATCGGGCTGAAGCGCGGATGGAGCAGGATATCAACCGGACGAACACCATCAGTACCGTGTGGCTCGGGTTGACAGTGGGATGCGCGCAGTGCCACAACCACAAGTTCGATCCGATCAGCCAGAAGGAGTTCAAGGCGCTGTTCGCGTTCTCCTCGAGTATTGAGGAGGACGACATCGATGCTCCGATGCCGAACGAGGTAGAGCCGTACAAGAAGGCGCTGCCGGAGTACGAATCCAAGCTCGCGGCGTTGCTGGCCGAGTATGACATCGCGTCGCACCAGACCGTCTGGGAGCAGAAGGTTAAAGAGGCTGTAGAGAACCCGGGCAAGGATGTAGAGTGGGATTTCATCGTGACGGAGTTCCGGGCCTCGACGGATAACGCGACCAAGCTCCTGTACATCGATCCGGAGAAGCGAACCAGACAGCAGCGCTTGCGGATGCTGGCGGCCTCGCTTCGCAACATGGGCCAGTACGTGGCCAAGATTCCCGGACGCGAAGATCAACTGAAAGAGCTGCGGCGGAAGCTGAACGAGTTGCATGCGACGTTGCCGCCTTATACGCAGGCGATGGCGATCGCGGTGAATACTTCGGCTCCGAAGCCGGAAGTGGAGCCGGGTGTTCCGGCCATCCTGACGAAGACGTCGCCTAAGGACCGGCTCGCGTTTGCGCGCTGGCTGGTTGGCCCGGAGAACCCTTTGACCTCGCGGGTGATCGTGAACCGGATGTGGCAGGAGTTCTTCGGGCGCGGCATCGTGCGGACCTCGGAAGACTTCGGCACGCAGGGCGACAGGCCTACAAACCCGGCGCTGCTCGACTGGCTGGCGGCTGAGTTTCGTGACGGGGGTTGGAGCAACAAGCGGATGCACCGGCTGATCGTGACGTCGGCTACGTACAAGCAGAGCTCGAATGTTCGCAAGGACGTGCAGGGGCGAGATCCGGAGAACGCGCTCTTGTCGCGGCAGTCGCGGCTGAGGGCGCCGGCAGAGCTGGTTCGCGACTCGGCGCTGGCGACGAGCGGGCTGCTTGATGCGGAGATCGGCGGAAAGAGTGTTCGGCCGCCGCAGCCGGCGGGCGTGGCGGAACTCGGGTACAGCAACAGCGTGAAGTGGGTGGAAAGCAAAGGTCCCGATCGCTACCGGCGCGGATTGTATATCCACTTTCAGCGGACGGCGCCGTATCCGATGCTGATGAACTTCGACGCGCCGGATTCGAACGTGGCTTGCAGTCGCCGGTCGCGATCGAACACGCCGTTGCAGGCATTGAACCTGTTGAACGATCCGGTGTTCTTCGAGGCAGCCGAAGCCTTTGCGGGTCGGGTGGAGAAACAGGAAGCGGGACAGAGGATCAGCTACGCGTACAAGCTGGCGCTCGGCCGCGAGCCGAATGTTCGCGAGCAGGAGCGGCTGGCCAAGTTCGTGGACGAGCAGGGCTGGGTGGCGGCGGCTCGGGTGCTGATGAACCTGGACGAGTTCATTGTGAGGGAGTAGGGATGAATCTGGGATCACGACGAGCGTTCCTTCGACATGCGGGCGGCGGCCTGGGCATGATGGCCTTGGTCGACCTGCTGGGCGGAGCCGAACGCAAGCCGCATTTTCCGGCCAAGGCCAAGAGCGTGATCTTCCTGTTCATGGAAGGCGGGCCGAGCCAGATGGACTTGTTCGATCCGAAGCCCGAACTGCAGAAGTGGCACGGCAAGCCGCTGCCGCCCTCGATGACCAAGGACTTGAAGCTGGCGTTCATCAAGCCGACGGCGGCCGTGCTGGGAAGCCCGCGCGAGTTCAAGCAGCACGGGCAGAGCGGAATGACGTTTTCCGATCTGCTGCCGCATACGGCGCAGGTGGCCGACAACCTGTGCATGGTCCGGTCGATGCACACCGACGCGTTTAACCATCATCCGGGGCAGTTGCTGTTGTTCACCGGCTCGATGCAGTTCGGCCGGCCGACGATGGGCGCATGGGCGGTGTATGGGCTGGGCAGCGAATCCAAGGACCTGCCGGCATTTGCGGTGCTCGCTTCGGGCGTGGGGACGAGCGGCGGCGCTTCCAATTTCTCGAGCGGGTTTTTGCCGTCGCAGTATCAAGGCACACTGCTGCGGAGTTCGGGTGATCCGATCCTGTACTTGAGCAGTCCGAAGGGTGTGACGGCGGAGCAGCAGCGGGCCACCTTGGATGCGGTACGCGATCTGAACCAGGAGCGGATGAGCGTGACCGGCGATGCCGAAATTGCGTCGCGGATTGCCTCGTACGAGTTGGCGTTCCGGATGCAGACGGCGGGTCCGGAGTTGATGGACTTTTCCAAGGAGTCGGCTTCGACGTTGGAGATGTATGGCGTGGACAAAGAACAAACCAAGCAGTTCGGGACCAACTGCCTGCTGGCTCGGCGGATGGTAGAGCGCGGTGTGCGCTACGTGATGTTGATGCACGCGAGTTGGGATCAGCACACGAATCTGAACAAGGGCTTGAAGAAGAATTGCGACATAACCGATCAGCCGACGGCGGCGCTGATTCGCGATTTGAAGCAGCGGGGGCTGCTCGATTCCACGCTAGTGGTCTGGGGCGGCGAGTTCGGCCGCACGCCGATGGTAGAGGTTCGGAACCTGGCCGATCCTGACGGCGCGGGCCGCGACCATCATCCGGCTGCCTACACGATGTGGCTCGCCGGCGGCGGCATCAAGCCGGGGGTGACGATCGGCTCGACCGACGATCTTGGCTTCAAGATCAACGAAGATCCGATTCACGTGCACGATCTACAGGCGACGATGCTGCACTGTTTGGGCATGGACCACACCCGGCTCACATACAAGCACATGGGCCGCGAGTTTCGTTTGACCGACGTTGCCGGCACGGTTGTGCAGAAGATGCTGGTTTAGAAGCGTACCGACCGACCGCTTCCTTGCGGGGAAGGCGGAAGTCCAAAGATGCAGACGTGGTCAAACGCCCAGAGATTGATGCACGCAATCCCTGCGCCTGTGGCCATGTCGATCTCCTTTTCCCAGGCATAGCCGGAGCGGAAGACGGGTACGAGATGGCGGACTGAATCGCGCGGCCAGCCGAGCGCGAGGGGGAACTCGATTGCCGTGCGGGCGAGGTTGAGATCTCGGGACCAGGCGCCGAAATCGAGGGCTTCCATTTTGATGCGGTCGAAAACGCATGTGCTCTTGGACTCCCACTCGATGGGAAGGTTGACGAAGCGGTTCAGCCTGCCTCCGATCAGGTGCACTCCCGCGGGCTGCGGGTGGTTGACGTCGTAGGGAAAAAGAAGTTCAAAGCGGGCGGCGGGCACCACACTTCGAACTTGCTGCACGAGCGCGTTGACATGATCACGGAGGATGTTGCGAAAGAAGATGGCGTCGGTCCCTCCGTTGATTGCAGGATTGTCCGTGGGCTGCTCGAATTTATGCAGCGTGTGGTCAAGCTGTGCTGCTGCCGCTTCGACGATTTGCGGGTGATAGAAGGCCATACCTCCATTGGGATGCTCGGCGTCCTTGTTGGTGAAGAACCACCACAGGTATTCGCCGCATTGAACCGTCGGGACCAGGCCGGCTTCGGCCATCCATCCGGCGACTGCGGAGAAGACCGCGGCGTGATAGTTGCGCACGGCAGGCACGAAGGCGCAGTGGGTGGACTTGAGCGTGCCGAAGCCGACCGAGGTTTCCACTTCCTGGCCATCCGGGAATACGGCCGCGAAGCCCGGAGGCGGGTTGACCAACTCCATGGAGGAAGCCACCACGAGTTCCCGGCTGCGCTCGGCGCATTGCGCGAAAAAGTCCTGGTGCCATGCTTGCGCTCCGCGGTTCAGAGCGGGAGATTGATCGGGATCGATGATCCAGCGTCCTTCCACGCCGCCCGTGAGCAATCCGATGAAAGAAGCGGCGCCGGAAGAGTTCGGCGCTTTCTCGACGTTTACCGCAAAGGTGTAGGCGTACGCCGGCTTGGGAGACCGCGCCGTGACGGTGAGGGTTGCGCCGGCGGCCTTCGCCCAGACGCCGACGTAGTTGGCGTTGATGAAATATTCAAAGTGGCGCGCGACGGTTTCCGGGGTTTCACCGCCGAAAACAGACTTGCCGCACGGCTGTCCGCCGATGTTGACGAAGATCTGGTCTCCGGTGGCGAAGTTGCCGCTGAAGGTGACGGTGACGGATGGGACGACCGCATCGACACGCTTGCGCTGATTCCACCAGAAGACGCCCAGGTACTCATTCATCGGGCCCGTATAGCCGAGGTTATCGAAGATCCACAGAAGACGGCCCGGGGAGAGCTTGTAGGTGTGGTCTGTGCTGTAGTCGATGGCGGGCGAGAGATTGGCCCGCCCAGGGAGCGGCGCCGGGACGTCGGTGACCACGGCAGCTTCGAGGAAATCGAAGTAGAACGGCTTGTTGTCGAGGAGTCGGATGGTGAGTGTGTGGTCGCCGCCGGTAACGCTGGTGCGAAGGAGACGGCGCGTGTTGATGGAATCATCACCGGGGCCCGCGCAGTCCAGGATGGTCTCGGTATCGCCGTCGAGTTGCACTGCCACTCGTCCACGATCGACGTAGAGGGAAGTGCCGACGTAAAGGTGATGCGTGTTCTGGCATGAGTATCGGACCGTCAGCGTCGATCCGGCTTGCATGGCCTGTTTCGCGTACCCGTCGGAGTAGAAGCCGGTTTCATCCGTCCACGTGCCTGTGTACTTGCACCAGGAGTCGTTCTCTTCGATCCGTACGGAGTTGGGGCCCGCGACTTGCAGCATGCGGCGATCCTCGGGACCGGTGAGAGTCCAGTTCGTGTAGACGGCTTCCCATTCCGTAGGTTCAAAAGCTTTGCCGTGCGCGAGCGCAGGCGCATAGGTGAACCACATTTCGCGAAGCTCCGTGAGGCCGAGGGAGGAGAAGTTGAGCTCGACGTGCCAAGTGGCATCCGAGGAGCCGCCGGTGAAGTCCGCTACAGGCGCTGACGTGGTGAGGCGATCGTTCTTGGAGACGGCGTACATGGATAAAGTGTTGCCGTCCGCGCCGGCGCGTGTGGTGGTGAGCCGGAGGACGGCGCCTTGCGTGGTTGCTTCCAGAGGAAAGAGAGCAGCGGCCGTGGCCCAGTTGGTTGCGTTGATCTGCGCGGCGAGGGCTTGCGCTATGCTGGCGGCGCTGACGCCGCTAAGCGTGTTCGACTCGGTTCCCCAGGCTACGGTGAACTCGGCGCCATCGGTGCGACGGGCTCGGATGTTGATCTGATTGATGGGGCCGGTTTCCGGTGTATTCGTGCCGATGGCGGCGAAGACATCGGGCGATGCCGAGACAGCGGCGGCTAAGCCCGCGGCGACTCCGGCGTTTCCATCGGTGGCCGTTTCGGTGTAGCTGAAGGGCTGTCCGGCGACGGTGATGGTGTGGATGTGGCCCGGAGTTTTGGCTGTGACGAAGAAGGCGCATTCCACCTTAGG
>DASQDN010000517.1:0-3084 GCA_035634155.1 Bryobacteraceae bacterium
CGATCGCTGGATACTTATCTGTCGTGGACAACACGGTCGACACTGCGACCGGGGGCATCCGGCTGAAGGCCACCTTCGACAATCGCGACGGCTTTCTTTGGCCGGGGCAGTTCGTCAACGTAGTGCTCACGCTAGACACACAGCAAGACGCAACGGTAATTCCCACTGAGGCCGTACAAGCCGGACAGAAGGGATCCATCGTATACGTGGTGAAACAGGATAAGTCGGTTGAGCCGCGCGAAGTACAGACCGGGCGCATTGCCGGATCCCGCACGGTCATTCAGTCGGGACTTGCACCAGGAGAAACGGTCGTTACCGATGGTCACCTTCGCTTATTCCCAGGCGCGAAGATCCAAGCGGTGGATCCGGACAAGTTCCAGGTGGCAAAGCCATGAACGCATCCCGAATCTTCATCGAGCGTCCCATCATGACGGCGCTCGTGTGCTTTGCCATATTGCTCTTCGGCGTGGTTGCCTATCGAGCGCTGCCTGTTGCCGCTCTACCAGCCGTAGACTATCCAACCATCCAAGTCCAGGCCGGACTCCCTGGCGCAAATCCCGAAACCATGGCCGCCTCGGTGGCAACTCCGCTGGAGCGCGAGCTGTCCACCATCGCGGGCATTGCTTCGATGTCGTCAACCAGCAGCCAAGGCGGTACTTCGATCACGGTGCAGTTCCGCCTGGATCGCGATATCGATGCGGCCGCGCAGGACGTACAGGCCGCGATTTCAAAAGCGGCCGGTCGACTTCCTCCTATGCCGCGCCCGCCATCCTACCAGAAGGCGAACCCCGCGGAACAGCCCGTCCTGTACCTGGCGCTGGAATCCACCACGCTGCCGATGTACAGAGTGAATGAGTACGCCGATACCATGCTGGCGCAGCGCATTTCCATGGTCAGCGGCGTTTCCCGCGTCCAGGTATTCGGGGCGCAGAAGTACGCGGTGCGTGTGCAGGTAGATCCCGAGGCGCTGGCCGCGCGCAACATCGGCATTGACGAGGTTCAGCGAGCTATCCAGTCGAGCAACACGAACGTACCCACCGGCCGTTTGGACGGCGATAAACAGGCTTTCACGATTCAATCTTCGGGCTCCCTGGCGGAGGCGAAGGAGTATCGGCCGCTCATCGTCGCCTACCGCAATGGAACCCCGGTTCGCCTAGAACAGTTGGCGACGGTGACCGACAGTGTCGAGAACGACAAGGTGGAAGGCTGGTTCAACAATAAGCGAGCCATCATCCTCGCGATTGAGCGTCAGCCCGGCACTAATACAGTGGAAGTCGTCAATAGCATTGTTGAACTGCTGCCGCAGTTTCGGCGTGAGTTGCCGCCGTCGTTAAACCTGGCCGTAGCGTTCGATGCGTCCAAGTCGATCCGAGGTTCGATTCACGACGTGGAGTTCACGCTCGTGCTCACTATCGCGCTGGTGGTGATGGTGATCTTCCTGTTCCTGCGGAATATCTCGGCCACAATTATTCCAGGGCTCGCAGTGCCCTTCTCCATCATCGGGACGTTCGCTGTGATGTACCTGCTCGGCTACAGCCTGAATAACCTCTCCCTGATGGCGCTGACGTTATCGGTGGGCTTCGTTGTGGACGATGCCATCGTGATGCTGGAAAACATCATCCGCCACATGGAAATGGGCAAGTCGCGCATGGAAGCGGCGATGATCGCCTCTCAGGAGATCGGCTTCACCATCGTGTCGATGACGATCTCGCTCGTCGCGGTGTTTATCCCGGTTCTCTTCATGGGCGGCATCGTCGGCCGTCTGCTGCATGAGTTCTCGGTCACAATCGTGGTCGCGATCCTGATCTCCGGGTTCGTGTCGTTGACGCTGACTCCGATGCTCGGCAGCCGGTATCTGCGAATGAGCCACACAGCCAAGCATGGCGTACTTTACAACATCCTGGAATCTGGCTTTGAGCTGATGACCAGGGCATATGAGCGCACGCTTGGCATGGCTATGCGGTATCACGTCGTAACCTTCGCGGTGGCTTTGTCGATGCTGGCCGGCACGTATTATCTCTTCACTACGATGCCGCGCGGCTTCATTCCCAGCCAGGACAGCGGCTTTATGTTCGCGATGACGCTGGGGCCACAGGACATCTCGTTTGAAAACATGGCCAAGCATCATCGAGCCATCGCTAAGATCGTGAGCGAACATCCTGATGTTCAGGACACCGGCGCGTTCGTCGTCGGGGGCAACCAGGCGTTTGTGTTTGCGCACATGAAGCCTCGCGAAGAACGCAAACGTTCCGTGGACGAGATCATTGCCGACCTGCGGCCGAAAGTGGCGGCCGTGCCCAGCTTGATGACCTTCATGCGCAACCCGCCGCCGATTCAGGTGAGCGGCCAGCGCACCACGAGTGAATATCAACTGACCCTGCAGAGCGTGAACCTGCAGGAGATCTACAACTGGACTCCGCCGCTGGTGGATAAGATGAGGACGCTACCTGGATTTGTCGACGTCAACAGCGACATGCAGATCGCCAGCCCTCAGGTAATGCTGGACATCAATCGTGATCGTGCGCTGGCGCTTGGAGTCACACCGCAGCAGATTCAGAATGCGCTCGCCTCTTCCTTCGGCAGCCGTGAAGTGTCCACCATCTATGCTCCGGCAAACCAGTACTCGGTTATCCTGGAGACGAAGAAGGAATACCAGCGAACTCCGGAGGCGCTGTCGAAGTTATATCTTCGATCCTCGAACGGATCACTGACGCCTCTTGATTCGGTGGTGGATATGCGGCGTACCATCGGACCGCTAAACGTAAACCACTTCGGTCAGCTTCCCGCCGTGACCATTTCTTTCAACCTGAAGCCCGGATTCTCGTTGAGCCAGGCGGCGGACCAGGTCGACAATGCGGTCCGCGAGCTTCGCATACCGGCCTCGCTCACCACAAGTTTCCAGGGCACGGTGAAAGAGTTCCAGGAATCGTTCAAGAACTTGACGACGCTTCTCATCGTCGCCATCCTCGTCATTTACATCGTGCTCGGGGTGTTGTACGAGAGCTTCATCCACCCGATCACGATTCTGTCCGGCCTGCCGTCGGCTGTTTTCGGCGCTCTCCTGACGCTGAAATTATTCGGCAA
>DASQDN010000518.1:0-3730 GCA_035634155.1 Bryobacteraceae bacterium
CGGGCGAGCAGCGTAAACATCAGCCCAATCGGACCCTGCCCAAGCACTACCACCGTGTCGCCCGCCTGCGGATCGGCCGCGTGACTGGCTTTGTGGCACGTATTGAATGGCTCCACCAGCGACGCCACTTCGAAACTCACGCCGTCAGGGATCTTCTCCACCCCGCGGCGCACAATCCAATCCATCACCCGGACGTACTGACCGAACCCACCGCCCGCCGGAGCGTACCCCGCCGTAATCCCCACCTTCTTGTAAACGGGGCACTGCGCGTACAGCTTGCGCGCGCAATAGAAGCAGTCGAGACACGGGATGTGGTGAAACGCGATCACTCGATCGCCGGGAACGAAATCCTTCACGCCCTCGCCGGCGGCCACAACTGTACCAGCCGTCTCATGCCCAAAGATCCGAGGCCCCGGCAGCAGGTTGTGTTCGATCTTTTTGAGATCCGTATGACAAATACCGCAGGCTTCTACGCGAACCAACAGTTCCCCCGCGCCGATCTCCGGCGTCGGGACGTCCTCCACCCGCACGACCTTGTCGCCGACGTACACCGCGGCCTTCATAACCGCAGGTGTCGTCCCGTCAACCCTGTTTGTTGCCTCAGAAACTGCAGTTTCCAATGAACTCTCCCAATGCCCGGGCTGCGACTGCCGCATTCCGGCGCAGCCGCATCAGCTCGGGAACACCCGAGACCGGCCGACGCATCGCCTGCGCCACAATCCGCCTCGCGCGAAACCTGCCGGACTCGTCTCGAGCCCCATTCAGGTCTAACGTAAACCCTTCATTCCACGTGTCGGAAACCACGCGAACACAGTAGAACGGTACACCCCACTCACGGGCACGCTCCAAAACGCCCGCCGCTTCCATCTCCACGGCCACGGCTCCTGTGGCCCGTAGAGCATTCTTTTCAACTACCGACTGGACAACCCGATCTACCGAAGCAATCGGCCCCGCTACAAACCGGCGTCCGTCGGCGCGTGGTAGGTCAGTGGGCGCGCCGTTAACCGCCGTCCCCACTACGATGTCGCCCACTTCCAATCCTTCAACCAGTCCGCCGCACAAGCCAGTGCTCAGCACTGCATCCACCGACCTTGCCACCCGATCCATCGCCCGGGCCGCCAGCACTCGCCCCGGACCGTTGGCGGTGAGGATCCATTCCTCCCCATCGCGCGGCCGAATGTGCTTCAGTTCGAAGCGCTCGGCTGCAACTACCAGAACGGTCCGCACGTCAGACGTAACCATTGGCCCCGAACCACTCCACCGCTCGCCGCAAGGCTTGCGTCGACGGACCCGGCTGGTATCCAAGTTCGGCCGCTGCCTTGTCATGGCGAACCCACATCTTCTTCCGGGCCATCTTCACGGCATCCAGTGGCGCTCGCGGCTCCATGCCGCTCACATTAGCCCAGGCCGTGGAGACCACGCCTGCCGCGTACGCGACGGCATACGGCAGCTTTAACTTTGGCGCGGGGAGACCGCTGATTACTTCCAGTTTCGCAAAAATCTGTTGAAGCGTCAGATTCTCACCGCCCAGGATGTACCGCTCCCCCGTCCGCCCCCGCTCGCATGCCAGCAGGTGGCCGGCTGCCACGTCCCGAACATCCACCACATTCAACCCCGTATCTACGTACGCAGGCATCTTGCGCCGCAGATAATCCACCACGATCCTGCCGGTCGGCGTGGGCTTCCAATCATGGTCTCCGATCGGAGCGGTCGGGTTCACAACCACCACCGGGAGTTCCTTGCTGCCGGCTTCCAGCGCCACCTTTTCAGCCAGGAACTTCGACCGCTTGTAAGCGCCCACCATGTCCTGCTCGCGCACGGGCATCGATTCATCGCCAACCCCACGCTCCGGAACCCCGATACAGCCGACCGTGCTCGTATACACCACCCGCTCTACACCCGCCGACTTCGCGGCTTCCAGCAGGTTCCGTGTGCCGTCGACATTCGACCGGTACAACTCCTCCGGATCCTTCGCCCACAGCCGGTAGTCCGCCGCGATGTGATACAACACCCCGCAGCCCGCTACGGCTCTTGCCAGCGAGTCGCGGTCGCGAAGATCGCCCTGCGCCGCCTCCGCCTCGAGTTCCCGCAACCGCTTCGGGTCCCTGGCCAGGACCCGCACCCTATGCCCGCGCTCGCGCAACATACGAGCCACATGCCAGCCGACAAACCCCGTCGCGCCGGTGACAAGCACAGGCTTCACGTTCGTACCACGCGACCGCTAAACCGCCGACCGGCTTAGCGCTTTATCAACCGGTTCCTTGCGGCTCTTCAAGAAGCCGCCGAGCGCGAGCAGCGGAAAACTGTTGCGATACAAGTGGTACGACAGATAGAACACCTTCGGGAAGCCAGTCCCGGTGGACAGCGCCTCGTCCCAGAATCCATCGGCACGCTGATGCTCAACCATCCATTCGATCCCCTTGTGCAGGCTGAGACTGGTCTCATCGCCTCCGGCCAGGAGCCCCAGAACGGCCCAGGCGGTCTGGGATGGCGTGCTCGGCGCGGCCACAAAGCAGTGGCTGTTGTAGCTTTCGCAGCTTTCGCCCCATCCGCCGTCGGCGTTCTGAATCGACCGGAGCCATTCGCCGGCACGCAGGACGTAAGCCTCGCGATCGCTCACACCCGCCGCTTTCAAGCCCCGAAGCGCCAGGAATGTCCCATAAACGTAGTTCACGCCCCACCGCCCGTGCCAGGACCCGTCCTGCTCCTGCGTTTGGATCAGGTAGTCGACGGCCCGCCGCACGGCCGGGTGATCCTGAGGAACGCCATACTTGCAGAGCGCTTCCAGTACCCGGCCGGTAATGTCGGGACACGAAGGATCGAGCATCGCGTTATGGTCCGCAAACGGAACATAGCTCAGCGGCTTCCAGTTATTGTCAACGTCGAATGCTGCCCACCCGCCGTCCTTGCATTGCATGGCGAGCAGCCAGTTCACCGCTCGTTTGACGCAGGCCTGCTGCGCCGCGCTGTTGCTCGCTCGCGCGTGTAGCAGGCTCAACAGCACCATGGCGGTATCGTCGATGTCCGGATAAAATTCGTTGGCGAACTCGAAGTACCAGCCCGAGGGCTCGACATCGGGCCGCTTCACTGACCAGTCGCCCTTGCGGCGCACTTCCTTGGTCAGGAGCCAGTCGGCCATCTTGTTGAGAGCGGCCTGTGGAGCCTGCCCGGCTTCGCCTAGCGCGTAGCCCGCAATGGCGGTATCCCAAACGGGTGAGAAACAGGGCTGGAAAAAGATCTCGTCTTCGGTCTCCACCATCAACCCGTCGAACTGCTTCTGCGCTTCGACACGATCCGGATGGTCCGGCGCGTAGCCGAGCACATCCAGAGCCATAATTACGTACTGCATCGATGGGTAAATCGCTCCCAACCCATCCGAATACTTCGTGCGCTCCAGCATCCACTGCTCGGCGCGCAGAATCGCCCGCTTGCGCAGTGTCTTGGAACCGTACTTTTCCCAGAACTTGGCGATTGCGTCCAGAGACAGGAACGCATTGCGCCACGTCATGAACTCGCGATCCTTCAGCCAACTCCAGCGCGTGCCGCCCGGAACGAACAGCTCCTTCAGGTCGAAGCCCGCCGGCACCGGCCGGTTCGGATTCATCGCATGCAGAATCGCCAGCGGAATCACAATGGCTCGGGTCCACGACGACATCTGGTAGATGAAGTTGCCCGGCAGCAGCATCATCTCCGGCGGAACCGAAGGGCAGAACTCGCGCGGAAACAGGTC
>DASQDN010000519.1:0-3206 GCA_035634155.1 Bryobacteraceae bacterium
TCCTCTGCCCTGAGGGTACGCCTGCGATTTGGATTTCGCGGGGTACTGGGGTATGGGTCACGCTGGCGTTGCTGGAGATATTTTGGTTAGCGGCGAGTGAATGCGCGTTTGGGGGGTAGAAATTTTCATGCCGGCCACGTCAGGCGCGAAGCTCCGAGGAGGAGGCGCATCAGAGCGAAAGCTCTAGATGCGCCTCGGAGGACTCAACTACTGACGCGGGCAAGTCGTTACGCAGGCAGCCGCAGGGCCGAGTTGCACGCGCACGCGGCGGGCTGCATCCCGGACCAGGATAGTTGCCAGCTCAGGGCTGTGCACACTGAAGCTCTCGATGGTGGCCCCGACCACGAGAGGGTTCTGGGCGGCACTGAAGTGAGTGCCGCGCAATTCGATAGAAGCGCGCGAGGGTCTCCGTTCGGAAGCGGCCTCACTGTTGGTAGCAAGCAAGGAGCAATCACATTCCTCGATGCGTTGAGGAGGTCGCGGATTCGGCAGTGTGAGTCGCTTAATTTCATCACCGGTATAGGCAACCAGCGACCACTCGGCTAGTTGTTGCGCCTCCACGAATTCAAGGATGGCGAAACTCTTCTGAATCTGGGTGGGCGCGACAGTTGCGCCGTTCACCCGGAATGTTGTCCCGGCTGGGAAGGCGCCCGTCACGATGGCCTGCATGTTCGCGGTCGATGGGGGAGTCGGAACGATCGAGCTCAGATCAGCGGTCTTCAGGCTCAAGGCGCCTTTCGCGGGACGGCTGTAGATGGGCGCATCCCTCCACCAAGTAGCGGACGGAACAAGCTTGCCGTTTGCGTACACCGAAAGAAATCTTTGGTCGCGAACTGACATTGCGGCTTCCGGTGTCTGGATAATCAGGTCCGGCACCTCAGCGAATTCAGGGTCGCACTGGAGGGAGACGGCAATCAGGTTGCGATTAACAACTTCAAAGGTTCCTTTGGTGGTTCCGCTCGCCAACAGCCCGTCGCGCTTGCGATCGAGCGGCGGCAGGCCCATATCGCTGACCGAGATTGCGCGGTCGAGGGCGACTCCATTGGCCAGAACCGCGGTTTGCGGGCCGAAATTTGCGCCGTCGATCAGAAGGGTGACGCGAGCACCGGGCTCAGCGCTGTTGTACCGAATGGCGTGGAGGGCAATCGCATCCCGCGCCACAGTGCGGTTGGGGAGCGCTACCTGATATCGTTCTTCTTGGGAGCAATCGTGCTCTGCGGAACGGTCCGCCCCATATTGCGGATTTAGGAGGCCTCTCTCGTCTTTCTGCATGGCGCAGCCGTACACGGTGAGATCAATGGCGATTGCATCTTCTGGAACCGATACGACGGCGTACGTGTTCCGAAGACCAGGGCTGATCTGCTTTTCGCCAGGCAGGCTACCAAACCTCCACCCGAACCTCGTGGTTCCTTTGCCAAACCCACTGGCAAAAACGTCCTGGTAGAGAAATTGCTCGTACAACTCGCGCCGGCGTTCGTAATTAACCTTCGCGCCGAAGCCCGATACGAGGCTCAAGAAGCCGCCTAGATTGCGTGTGTTCCTGGTGGCGTGAAATTCGTTCACGTTCAGCGCGCTTTGACGGGGAACGATGTCGACGACTCGAACGACATCTTCCGGTCGCTGAAGTTCTCCGCCGCATGCATTCACGATTGTGTCTTTAAATGCAATCGTGCACTTCCCCAGCAGTTGATCCGCCGGTTCGCGGAGCAACTCCAATAAGGCTTCGAGATCCTGCTGGATGTATACAAGATATTCGCGAAACTTCAACCGATCAGCGGGTGTGAGCGCGGCGCCAGAGGCGGGCTCCTCTGTTAGAAATCCGGATGCAAGGAGCCCGACGAGATCACGGCGGAATTGCAGGACATCGTCGCCGAGCAACGGCAGCAGGCCGATTCTGCTGCTTTCTTGAGCCTTGACAAAGGTGTTAATCGTTTCGAGTGCACGCAGCGCTGAGGCGCATACGTTCTTCAGCTCAGTTTCGCCTTTCCTGCATTGGGCTTCGATGAACGACTGAACGGTCGGCTGGCCAGGACTCCGGTCCTTCTCCGCCATGGCGAAAGCGCCTACCCGGGTTACGGGCGGCTGTTTGGAAACCTGGCCATTCATAGCGTTTTGGTATTCGGCGAGTGTTTCGCCGATACGCTCAGCCAGATCCGCCATGTGAGCGGCCGTTGCCGCCTGTTTAGCGGTCATTGATCTTGGAGGTTCCCGGCGGTGAATGGCGGTAATTCGCCAGTAGGTTTGCGCGAGTCGCTGCTCCCGATACCATGGCTTCTGGCGCGAGTAGATGGTCTGCGGCAACTCAAGAAACATCAGACGCTGCGGCTTGCCGTCGCTACCCACGGCCTCGTCCCGGAGCAGCGAGACTTGCTTGGCGATGATCTCATACTGCATTTGGAGGAAGTTGTCGAGCATGGTGGACGCGTGGAGCTTTGGCGACTGGAACCCCGAAGTCTCCAGCAACTTGCCCAGCATCGCATCGGAAAGCATGTTTTGGAGTGACGATCCGCCGGCGCCGCTCAGATCCGTGCTTTGAAGCTGCGGAGCCTCGGAGCCGATCGCCTCCAATTCCTTGGTGTTCGCCGCGATCTGACCTTCAACTGTTTTGATCTTTCCGCCTATGGCACTGATGTCACGATTCAAGCCACGGCATGCCTCTCCCGAATCAAGCGGCGGGCAGACTTCGCCGAAAGCTTCGCGACGCGCCTGCAAACCAGACAGTTGATCTTTCATCGCAGGCAAGGCAGCCCGGAGTTCCGCGTTTTCCGTGCGCAGTTGACCACGACGCGACTCGCGTTCATCAAACATTCGGCGAGTCAGTTGATTCTGCTGACCGACCTGCTGGGAGAAGCCTACCGAGCCCCCGAGCAGGGTTTGCAGCATCTGGACGCGGTTGTTGTTGACCTTGTTCGTGCTTAGGTCGTCAGCGCTGGGCTTCCGCGTTGGAAGATCGAGGTTGTCGTGGCGCATCCGCGATAGCAGGTAGTGCGCTTGCTCGAGCGACCATGCCGTGGGCTGACCGAATTGGAAATTAATGACTTCATCCGCTGCGAAGATCGCCGTCGCGGCAATCGTGCTTAAGAAGAGCAGCGGATAGACTTGTCCAGACCTCACCTGATAACCTCCTTGTTGCCAGTGCCTAGATGTAATGGATCGCACTAGGGTACTATGCTGCCTTGAATAGCGGCAAATGACGTCTATCGGGG
>DASQDN010000520.1:0-7649 GCA_035634155.1 Bryobacteraceae bacterium
GTAGGGTGTCATCAATCGATAATTCAGGCCCAATTGCGTGATCTCTTCTCGGAAGGACTCGCCCGTGTCATGCATCAGCATGTCCACGCGGTTCCGAGCCCACAAGGTCGCGAGCACATCGTGCTTAGGTTGCGCCGCGGGCAAATCCACCACGATGTCTCGCGACACCGGCCGTCCCGCGGACATGGCACGCAGTTTCACCGTGCGCTTCGCCGGCCCTGTGTAACGGCCCATAATCACGATCGGCTTGGCGCTGAACACATCCGGGATGCGCTTGGGATAAACATCCGCCACCGGAAGATCTCCCCATTCCACAGTGATGTCGGTCAGCAGCGGACTGCGCACACGCTCATGAAAGCGCTTCGCTGCAGCCGATCCATCATCATTCAAGGACACATACTCCACTTCACCCCGACCCGCCTCCGCCATCTTGTCAAGCAGGTAGCGATTCACCGAGCCTCCAATCCCGAACGAAAACACCCGAGCGCCGGAGTGCTTCTGGATCTCACGAATGATCTCGGGTTCGTTTCCCACGTAGCCATCGGTCATGAAGCAGACCACGCGAATGTGGCGCGTCGAGGATGGCGCAAGAGCCGCGGTGATCGCCTTCATCATCTCCGTTCCGCCGCCGCCCCGACGTGAAGCGAGGAACTCCTGCGCCGCGCGCAGGTTCTCGCGTGTCGCCGCTACGGGGTGCGGAAACAGAATGTGCGTATCGCCTGCAAAGGTAATCAGGTTGAAGGTGTCGCGCGGGTTCAACCCGTCCAGCGCGAGCTTCATCGTTTCCTTCGCCTTCTCAATCGGGAAGCCCGACATCGAACCTGATGTGTCCAGCACGAAGACCAGTTCCTTCGGCGTGATGTCTTCGACATTGGGCTTGTCGGGTGGTTGCAGAATCAAGGTGAAGAACCCGCCGCGAGAGCCGTGGTGCGTCAACAGTGCGTCCTCAACCTTGGCCCCGGCAACGTCGTAACGCAGCACGAAGTCCTTGTTCGGGATCACATCTTTGTCTTTCAAGCGCACAATCGCGCGTTGCGACGCGGGTCGTTCGGCAAAGACCTCGTGCGTTCTGGAAATAAGGTTCTGTAGCGGCACGCCGGCGTCAACGTTCACTGTCAGGCTGATGTCGTGCCCCGCGCGAGTACCCGGTTTGGCCACCGGCGGCGTGATCTTCGAAGCATCGGGCACACGGTCCGTGTCATACGCCCACCCGCCGCCCGCCTTCCCTGTCGGCGTCCCCGGAATGTAGCGAGGTCCCACCACCATCGGGAACGCCCACTCATACTCGCCGTCTTCATACTTCAGCCGTTCCACATAGCTGATCTCAATGCGAACTTTCTCGCCCGGTCGAATGTTAGCGACGTGCTGTGTGAAGATATTCGGCCGCTCCTGGTCGAGCAGCGCCGCCATCTTGCCGGCATCCCGAGCCGCCTCATAGATCGCCCGCGCTTCCTCCCGACGCTTGATGTCGCCGCGGATGTGCCGGTCACCGACATACAAATCCATCCGATCCACCGCCGCCATGTGCGGCAGAGGGAAAACATACACCGCTTCGATTTTGTCCGGCGCTGTGTTGTGGAACTCCTGCGCCACAGTCACGCGGGCCATGAACCCGCTGATATCCGCCTTGACGTCGGTGTGCTTCAACGGGCACTCCAGCGTCGGCTGTCCTTGTTTGTCCAACCCGAGCAGTGTGCCTTCGGTTGCCGGACCGGGAACTCGCCTGCCACGCTGAACATCCGCGCTGCCCACGGGAATCAACGTCAGCAACAAACCCAAACAACCTAAACCCGCGATCGCTTTTGCATTCATACGATGCTCCTTCGCCACGGATATGCCGCCGCCCCGGTTGTCCTTTCATCGGGTAGCGGAATTTATTTCTAAGGGTTTTTTGGTACTACCAAACCTAAGGTATTTCACTTAAACTGAATCCTGCATGGGACTCCTCGCCTTATATGCAACGTTACAGATCCTGGACCTGATCACCACGATGCTCTTCCTATCGATGGGTGTGCAGGAAGGCAATCCCCTGGTGGTTCAGGCGATCCGATGGGCGGGTGATCCATTCCAGGCGCTGGTCTGGGTGAAGTTGCTGGCGTTCTTGATCGGCGCGTATTGCTGGAGCGCGGGACGTGTCGGACTACTGCGGCGTGCCAATGGCCTGTTCGCCCTGCTGGTGATCTGGAACGCGGTAGCGATTTATCGGGCCGCCGCTCAGATCTCGTAAGGCTTGTAGCGATTCGCCTTTAGAAGCGCGCGGGCCTCGTCCACCTTCTCCGGCGTGACATAGAAGAACGCTCCCACGCGTTCTGAGGCAAAGATCAGTCCGCCTCGATACGTGTCGGGCTCCACCAGGTAATCGAACCCCGCATCCGTCAGCGTTTCTTCCAGCTTCAGCGCTTCCCTTAGCTTCTTAGCGATGTAGAGCAGCGAGAGTTCCGTCTCGCCGAAGAAATCCGGCTCCTGACGCACGTTTGTAGGGTAGCACCGGCTTCCCCGCGCCCCCTACAAGCTGATGACGGGACAGGGTGACTCGCGAATGATGGCGTAGGAGTGGGTCCGCAGCCGGCCGAACCCGGAGTGCCGGGCCCGCCCGATGACCACCAGGTCCGCTTTGTGCGACTTGGCGCAGGAAGTGACCACCTTGTGCACATCGCCCGACTCGATACATACGCCGGCCTGAACGGCCGCCGGCGCCAGCATCGCATCGATCCGGCGCTTGGCTTCCGTGATTAAATGCTGCCGGAACTCCATGTCCATGAGCTTCTCCGGAATCGCGTCGGTGCCGGGAACCGCATGCGTGATGGTCAGCTTTGCGCCATGCTTCGCCGCAAGCTCGATCGCAGCGGCAAATGGGGCGTCGCTCGACTCGGTCAGATCCAAAGCGCACACGACGCTCTTGATTGGCTCGACCGGCCCGGAAGCATCGTTCAAGTGGGCGCCCGTCCAGACCGGGCACTGCGCATCGTGCAGCACCTTGGCCGTCACTGAGCCTAGGATGAAGCGGCGGAAGCCGCCGTAGCCGTGCGTGGGCATCATGATGAGGTCCACGTGCTCGTCCTGCGCCACACGCACAATGGTGCCGGCCGGATCGCCAAGTTCCACGCGCCGCTCCACCTCCAGCCCGCTGAGCTCTTCCACAACAAAATTCTGAAGATGTTCTTCCGCTGTCGCCGCCCTATCTTCGGCGTACGTGGACGTGGACAGTGCGCCGAAGTCCAAGTCGCCCGGATAAGCCGTCGCGGTTTCCAGCACGTTCAGCAGAATGACCTTGGATCCGGAGCCCGATGCGATCGCCTGCACGAAATGCGCCGCGCCTTTGCATCGATCCGAGAAGTCAACGGGGAACAGAATGGTCTTGAAGCTCAGCATGGAACAACCCTCCTTGCGAGTCAGGTTTGCACAGTTAGTTTACAAGACCGGCGCCTTGCTCCCAAACCTTATATAGGTGAGCGGCCGCCAGTCCGAGGCCGACAAGCAGGGTGACCGCCAATAGAACCCTACGCCACCTGTCCAACACACTCAGTCGCTGCGCGGTCGCCGCCTGCGCCGCGACCAGATGCGCGTCCGTATCCATATAGTGGAGATGGTCATCTTCTTTATGACCGACATTCCAACGCACCACCGAAACGGCGACGGTGGCAAGCAATAGCCCCGACCAGAGCATCAGCAAAGGGTTGAGGTTCATAGTTGTATACCTTTGGTCTGCAAGTCTTGGACCACGAGTCCAAAAACAAAACCGTAGAGATAAAAGCAACTTTAATGACGGTGGGTGGCGCCTCTGACTGGGTCGATGCTCACCAATTCGTTGGGTGCGCTGGGTGATAACACCCGCTGCTGCGGCATTCCCGGCGAACGCGGCAAGCGAAGATACGCCGCCATTACAGCGAGCAAAACCGTGTTCGGCGCATCGGTGTCGTAGACCACCGAACGAATGCCCAGTTCCCATGCCCGGGCAAGCAGTTCCGGCTCATTGCGAGTAACTAGAACAACCCGGTCGGGATAATCTGGAGGCGCGCTCAAACCAGCTAAAACAGCGTCATCCAGCACCACCACCCCACCCTTGTAAAAGCTCGGCGCATCCTTGATCGCGACAGGCCAGTTGCCGTTCTCGCCTAAAAGCTGCTTCAGCTTTCTGGCGAAGGCATGGTCCGACAGGACGAGCTGGATCGTTTGCATAGTTAACCTATTCCGAACTTAGCGAAGCAATCTCACGGCCATTCCCGTTGCACCTATTTCGCGCATGCCGTCACGCGGTATGCTGATATCAGTGGGTCAAATCGCCCAGCAGTTCACTGGGTTTCCTGGTTTAGGAGACCCGAGGAGAGGCGCGTAAATGTCAAGATTGATGCCTGCCTGGCGCAGCGCAAACGTCCTGGAAGCAGTGTTCGACAAACTGTCCGACGCCCTCGTTCTGTACGACACCAATCTTGTCATCACCGGGGTAAACGAAGCGGCCGAGCGCCTGTTCGACATGGCGTCCGAAGACATGGTCGGCCACAGTTGCCGTGAGGTCTTCCGGTGCGGCAAATGCGACAACGGCTGCGGCATGCTCCTTGGAATGGAACAGTTGCAGGTCCCGAATTGCACTGTACGGCTCCATACATCCAGCGGCCAGGAACGGATGGCCATCATCCGTACTACGCAGATCCTGAACGATAACGGCGACATCGAAGGAACCGTCGCCACGGTCACCGACATCACCGACGAAGTCGCGCCACAAAAGCGCGAAGTGATCGCCGAATCTCCCCAGATGAAAGACGTGATGCACTTCGTGCGTCGAGTCGCATCCAGCGAAGCGGGCACGATTCTGATCGAAGGTGAGAACGGGACCGGCAAGGACCTGATCGCCAAAACCCTGCACTATCAGAGCGCCCGCCAAGCCGAGCCCTTCATAGCGATCAACTGCGCCGCCATTCCCGAAACGCTGCTCGAAAGCGAGCTTTTCGGCTACGAAAAAGGCGCATTTACCGATGCTCGCTCGCAGAAACGCGGTTTATTCGAGCTCGCGGATAAGGGCACATTGTTCCTGGACGAAATCGGCGAGATCCCCATGGTCCTGCAGGCTAAGTTGTTGCGAGTGCTGGAAGATTCCACCTTTCGCCGCCTCGGTGGCGTGCACGATATTACGGTCGATATCCGCCTGATTGCCGCAACCAATAAGAATATGCGGGAGGCGGTGCGCGAGAAAGCCTTCCGCCAGGACCTGTATTTCCGACTCAACGTAATTCAAATCACCATCCCGGCGCTGCGCGAACGTCCCGACGATATCCTGCCGATGACGTCGTTCTTCGTTGCGCATTACAACCGGAAGTTCAAACGCAATATCCTCGGCGTAACGCCAGCCACTGAACAAATCCTGCTCCAGTACGATTGGCCGGGCAACGTGCGCGAACTCCGCAATGCGATCGAACGAGCCATGATCCTCGAAGACAGCTCGTACCTCACCCCGGCGAGCCTGCCCATCAGCATCACCGACGGTGACGAGCGCCATGCCACGGCAGCCTCCGCCGTCGCCCATGCAATCGCGCCCGAAGGCATCTCCCTTGAGGACAACGAGCGCATGCTGGTGACGCGCGCCCTCGAGAAGACCAACGGCAATCAAACCCAGGCCGCGCGCCTGCTCAAGGTCACCCGCGACACCCTCCGTTACAAGATGAAGAAGTTCAACCTCAAATAGCCCTCGTCAATTTGACCGCAACGCGTTTTCCACAGGGTACGTCCGTCAGGCTTGGTATACTGGACATCTGGTCGTATTCCCTATCGCATGAAGTACTTCGCGCTTTCCCTTGCGCTTGCCGGCGCCCTATCTGCGGCTGAATTCAGAACTGGACAGGCCGCCCGCGCTGTTATCGGACAGGAGACGTTTACGCGTCAGCGGCCCGGCGCTTCGTCCGCGGTCCTCGGCGCCGTCGGCGGCATCGCATATGCAAACGACACGCTGATCGTGGTGGACTCGACGCGTCTTACCGCCGCGCCCCAGAATCAACGCGTCCTGATTTATCGCGGTATTTCGCAGCAGATTCCCGACCCCAAGCTTTCCCGGCACAACTGGGACTACCGATGCCCTGTCTGCCGGGCCGAAGCCGACACCGTCGTGGGTCAGCCCGACTTTGCCAAGACCGATTTCGGCCTGGCGCAGAACCGCCTGCGCACGCCCACGGGAGTCGCGACTGACGGCCGACGCCTGGTGGTGGCCGATACCGATAACAATCGCGTCCTCATCTGGAACAACATCCCGGCAAACATCGACGCGCCCGCCGATCTGGTGCTGGGTCAGAACAGCTTCACCACCGGCGGAATCAACTTCGGCGGCAGCGGCAACAGCCCCAGCGCGCAAGGCATGCGCGGCCCGCAGGGCGTGTGGATTCAAGGCAATCGGCTCTTCGTGGCCGACACCCAGAACCATCGCATTCTCATTTGGAATAACTTCCCCACCCAGAACGCACAGGCAGCCGACCTGGTGTTGGGAGCTCCGGATTTCACCACGTTTGTTCAGCCCGATCTGGTCCAGTTGAAGGTGTCAGCGACCTCCAAGTCGCTTCTCAATCCGGTGTCCGTCACTTCCGACGGTGTGCGGTTGTTCGTTGCCGATCTCGGACACAATCGGGTGGTCGTTTGGAACTCGATCCCGACGCAGAACCATCAGCCGGCCGACTTCGTCCTGGGTCAGCCCGACATCACGAGCACGGAGGAACGCAACGCTTCGGACCCGAACAACAGCCGCTATCTATGCCCCTCGAACGGTACCGATAGCGAGGGCAAAGCGACCTATCCGTACGCTTGCGCGGCGACCCTTTCGTTCCCCCGCTACGTGCTGTCAGACGGAACGCGCCTGTTCATCGCCGATGGCGGCAATGATCGCGTGCTCGTGTACAACACGATGCCGACCGAAAGCGGCAAGGCTGCCGACGCTGTGCTCGGTCAGGTGGACGGCAACGTCGGCTCCGATTCGGACGAGTTCCGAGTTGCCGCCGCCGACACCCTGCGCACCCCGACGGCTCTCGCGTGGGACGGGACCAACCTTTACGTCACCGATCCTTACAACCGCCGCGTGATGGTTTTCAGCATGGGCGACAACGAACTGCCCGTCGCGGCCGTCCGCAACGCCGCAAGCCGTGAGATCTTCGCCGGCGGGTTCGTCAGCTTCAGCGCGGATCCCAAGGAAAACGACGAGGTCACAATCAAGATTGCGGACAAGGAATACAAGTACAAGGCAGTGAAGGACGACAAGATCGGAAACGTCGTCTCGGCCTTCGTGAACCTGATCAATACCGGGGCCGGCGATCCGAACGTGCTCGCTACAGGGAACCCGTTCTTCGGCCAAATCCTGTTGAACGCCCGCGCCTCGGGCGCGGCCGGCAATGACGTGAGACTTTCGGTGACCGTCTCCACGGGCGCCCAGATTCAGGCCGCCGCGAGCAGCGGATTCCTGACAGGCGGCAGGGATACCGCCAAGGTCGCCCCCGGCACGCTCATCAGCATCACTGGCACAAATCTCGCCGACGCCACGGCAACAGCCACCATCAACGGCAACGACCTTCCTCACACGCTCGGGGGCGTGGAAGTGTATGTCGACGGCTTGAGTGCTCCGCTGCTTTTCGTCTCGCCGACTCAGATCAACACCCAGTTGCCCTATGAGGTGAATG
>DASQDN010000521.1:0-10476 GCA_035634155.1 Bryobacteraceae bacterium
CGGCTTGGAGAACATCGGCGTGAGGCGTGGGATGCGTATCCCGCCGGGAGCCTTGCCTTGCTCGGGGTCGACGTGAAACTGCACGATAGACATCGACGGAATCGGCCGAATGTAATGCGGATACAGGATGCTCAGCAGAGCTTCCGTGATTTCCGGGAATTCGTCGTCGATCTTAAGGTGAACCCGAGCGGCCAGGAATGCGAAGGATTCCAGCAGCCGCTCAACATGGGGATCTTCGCACTTGTCCGGCTCCAAAACGAGGCGCGAAGCGATCTTCGGATACTTGTCGGCAAACTCCGCCCCTAGCTGGCGGATGTACGTCAGTTCGCGTTCATAGTAGAGGAGCAGTTCGTCACGCACTGCCGCGCTCCCCACGGATCTGGTATTCGCCGCTCGACAACTGCAGTACGGTGTCGAAGGTAACCTGCTCGGGGGCAGGGTCCATCTTCAGCAATCCTTCGATTTGGAACCGGATGATGCGAGAAGACCGCCCGTCCTCGGCGTGCACGGGGATCACGCGCGGAGATGCCAGCCGAGGCTCGAAGATACGGATAGTCGCCTCCAGATGCCGCAGCAGACGAGTCCGATCCTTGGCGTTGTCGAAGCTCATCGCGGTAAAGTCCGGCAGGCCGTAATTGTACAGAGATTTGCCCAGTTCCGGATACTCGTCGCCGGCCGCTTCCGGGTTCTGGCGCGTGTTCAGCAGCCATTCCAGGTCGCGCCGGACAGAGGCTTTCAGCAGGCGGACCGATTGGCTTCGGGTGGGCGCCGGCTCCAACTTCGCGTCCGGCTCTCGATCGATGAGTCGCTCAAGCAGCGACTGCGTGACGACTGAATCGGATTCCATTCTCGCCATTGGTTCCTCGTTACTTGGCTTGCGCCAAAGCTTGGACAGGATCTAGGCGGCAGATCTTTGCGTACAGCGTTTTCTTATCAGCTTCCGCGATTTCTTCTCCATTCATGCAGCGATACAGCAGCGAGAAGGCGTGCGCCACCATATCGGGCGATTCCCATTCCTCCAACCCGTGCTTGTCGATAGTTGCGGCCAATTCTTGCAGAATCGGATAGGCAATCGCGTCGGCTCCGGTGGACAGGCAGATCTGCGCCAGTTGCAAACGACGCTGGAACCTGCCGCGTCCCGAGTTCTGGTGAGCCGCTTCCCGCAGAAGAATTTCGAAGGCTTCCTGCTGCCTTCCAGCCGAGGCCGCTTCCATCGCTAGATCGTACGCGTCGGGTGCTTTATCGGCAGCTTCCGAGCCTTCGGATTCGGACGGCGTATCATCGTAGCTCGACTGCCACACCGGCACTGGCGCGGGAGCTTCCGCCACCGGAGCAGCTTCCTCAGCGAACGTCTTGATCCACTCGAGCGTCTCGTTGTTCGCGCACGGCGTGTCGTCGAGAAGGCAAGAGGTCTTCAGGTCCGGGAACGTCTTCAGTAGTGCCGCAAGCTCCGCCTTGATCGCTTCCGAAACTGCCGAATAGCCCTGATAATCGACCGCAGTCACTACATAGCGCTGCAAGTCGAGCCAGGCGCGGCCCGCAGGCGACGCCATCGCTTCTTCGGCGAGCTCGATCGCTTCGGCATAACTGCCTTCCGACAACAGGCGCTTCAACGTAGTGCGGGTTTCCGAACTCGGCGCTTCGAACGTGGCGGGGTCGAGATACGAGTTCGCCCGCACCTCACCCCACCGCATGCCACGAAGCATCAAGTAGGGCGCCGGGCTGTAGGGGTCCTCGGTTCGCCAGAACTTGGCGGCCGAGGCAACGCGCGCAATCGCATCGTCGCGATCAGCGGGCTCGGCAGCGAGCGGACCACCTTTAGGTTTGGCTTTCGCGCGTGCCGGGGCTGCTGCAGCGCCGGACGAGTAGCTGACTGACTCGGCTACGGGTTCGGAGTGGGCCTCTTCGACCGCCTCCTCGGATGCAGAATCCTCGGCTACCGGCTGCGCGTCATCCGGATCGCTTTCCAGCTTGGCGTTGAAGAACTGGTTCGTCTGACGACGAACCTCTTCGATGGTGCCGTGAAGCTTGCTGAACGATGGCGCGAACTCACCGAACTTTTCTTCGGTACTCGGAGCCAGTTCATCCAGCGTTTGCAGGATTCCATCGAGCTCCGCGATGCGGGTCCGGTAGAACTCCTTTGACGTAGCGTTGAAGGCTTTGTCCCACTCGTCCATCGTGAGCTCGCCCGCGGCCACCGCGGCCTGGAACGCCTCACCTTTTTCGTAGCTTTCCTGCGAGTCGGCTTCGCGTCCGACCTTCTTCGCCTTGGCGTAGTCGAGCAGGTTCAGCCCGGACTTTGTGACACCAACTCGCTTGATGGGGACTTCAAGGTAATGGGCGCCCAGCCAGTCGAGCGGGGCGGCTCGCATTTCGGAATCGCCGTCGTCTAGCTCGGGATACAAACCATCCCAGAAATTTTCAATCAGTCCCTTGATCAACGTAAGACCGGACTGCAGGCCGGAGAAGCCTTCCTTGTGAAGGAGAGCTTCGGTCAACCAGACAGCAAGCTGGATGTCCTTGCTTTTGGTAGCGATGGCCTCGCCCGCCAGTTTGATGACGGAAGTCCAATCGGCGACCTTGCGCTCGCGCTGCCAGTCGCCCATCGGCCCTTCGTCGTCCTGACGCCGGGCTTCTTTGATCTTGTCGTAAACCGGCGCATAGCGGAGGTTCTCTCCGCTAGGGTTAGCGCCGGGGATCGGATTGAGGATGTCTTCCCGTAGAGGCATTGTTGAGATTACGCCGCGGCTGATTCTTGCGCTGTAAATTCAATTGTGCGCACATCGAGCAGCGGGAACTCTTCGCCATCTACAAGAAACAGTTTCTGTCCAAGCGGGATGGGTTCGCCGCCCTCGACTTCCTGCCAATGCGTCTCGCGGCCAAGACGCACTTTGTCATTTTCGTGGGTAAACGACTTCGGATAAAGAACGGGAATCAATACTTCGCCCAGCTCCTTGTCCTTGAACGCCGGGCCGGTTCGCACCAGCGCTGGCATCCAAAGAAGATCACGGAGCTTGGTGGGAGCCTGCAGTTCGATCGAGAGGATATGCTCGAAGGGAATCCACATATAGGCGCCCGCGGCAAACAACTCGAGCCGCGGTCCGATCCTGGGATCGGCGTCCACGACAGATTCGAACGCCTGCCCGTTCAACGTACCGGCGAACTGGCGCGCCGCAGCAATCGTGGAAAGATCCGGCTGGGCAAATTTCTCTAATCGGGTCCGCTCCGCATGCAGCGCGGAGAAATACAACACTGCGCCCATCTCCGCGTTGCTATTGCCCTGCGCGAGCACATGCAAGTGCTTTTCCGCGCGATCGAACTCGCCGGCAAAACAAAGCAACTCGAACAAGAAAGTACGGCGCCGGGGATCGGTGGGGTTGTCCCGCACCTCTGCACCCAGCGCCTTGATTGCCTCGTTGAGTTGACCGGCCTGAAACAGCTGCTTGGCCGTCATCATGGCTGCTTGAAGCTTACTTTTCTTCCATCGTCTTCAAGTCGTACTTGAAGTCGAGACCGGCGTCGAGCGAACCATCCGCTTTCTGCGGCTTGTAGGTCCAGGCCAGCGCGCCGTAAGACATGGAGCAAGAGTCGTAAGCTTCGTCCTGACCCTGCGAGTAGCCCGTCTGATAGCTGGACACCAGCAGATCCGTGAACTTGAAGATCAGATATTCCTGCGGAGTCTTGCCGGACTTGCGGCAAGTCAACGTCGCGTCCTTGATGTGCTCGCCCGTCGCGCACGAGATCGCCAGCTTCGGCGACGCAGTGCACATACGGAAGGTAAAGCTGAAGTCACCCAGTTGCGACTTGCCCGCGCTCAATCCACCGCCATACGAAGAGGTCGGGTTCGAAACGCCCCACGAGAACGACATGATATCGATCTCGTCTTTGTGTTTGCTGTCCTTCGTCTCGCCTTTGATACCATTGCCGAGCTTCAGGAACATGTCTGTTGCCATGGTGTCAGTCTCCTTAAATATTTACCGGCTCTAAATCGCTACTAGTGATTCCGCTGGGAGCGGAGTGTCTCATCTCCGCTCCCACAAATACTAATGCGCAAACGGATCGCTTAACCGCGCGTCGAAGGCGGAAGATCCGCAACCAAACGTAGCGACACCGAAAGTTCATCCAACTGGAAGTGCGGCCGCAGGAATGCGACAGCACGATAAACGCCGGGCTTCCCTGGGACTTCCACGACATCGATTCTCGCTTCGCGCAACGGCTTGCTCGCCTTGGTGGCGGGCGAAGCGTTATCGTCGGGCGAAACGTAGTTGATGATCCATTGATTCAGCCAGCGCTCGCAATCGCTGCGGGACATAAAGCTGCCCACCTTGTCGCGCATCATGGCCTTCAGGTAATGGGCAAAGCGCGAGCAAGCCAGGATGTACGGCAACTGCGCGGACAGACGCGCATTGGCGTTGGCCGCATCCTTGTCGTAAACCTTCGGCTTCTGCGCGGACTGCACGCTGAAGAACGCCGCATAGTCTGTACCCTTGCAATGAACCAGCGGAATGAATCCGAGGTCAGCCAGTTCCTTTTCACGACGATCCGTGATGGGAACCTCAGTGGGGCACTTCATCGCGATGTCGCCTTCGTCGGTATAGAAGTTATGAACCGGCAAACCCTGGACGAGTCCGCCGCCTTCCACACCGCGAATCGACGCGCACCAGCCGTACATCGAAAACGCCTGCGTCAAACGAGCGCCCAGCGCCCAGGCCGCGTTCATCCACGTGTACTTGCTGTGATCGGTTCCATCCACGTTCTCTTCATAGGAGAAAGCCTCCACCGGGACCGTGTTCTTGCCGTAGGGCAAGCGGGCCAGGACGCGCGGCAGAGCCAGTCCCACATACCGAGCATCCTCGCTCGCACGGAACGACTTCCACTTGGCGTACTCGGTCGTATCAAACACCTTGCCCAGGTCGCGCGGAGCGTCCAGATTGGTGTAGGACTCCATGTTGAAGAACTGCGGATCGGCGCCGGTTAGGAACGGAGCATGCGCGGACGCGGCCACCTGCGAGATCCGCTCGATCAGTTCCAGGTCCTCAGGACCCTTGCCGAATTGATAGTCTCCGATCAACGCGCCGAACGGAGCGCCGCCGAACACGCCGAACTCTTCCTCGTAAACCTTTTTGAACAGAGCGCTCTGGTCGAATTCGGGCGCGCGCTGCAGATCCTTCAACAACTCTTTCTTGTTGCTGTTGAAGATCTTGATCTTCATGCCCTCGCCGGTCTCGCTCTGATTCAGCAGATACTTCAAGCCGCGCCACGTGCCTTCCAGCTTCTGGAATGCTTCGTGATGCATCACTTCATTCAACTGAAGCGAAATCAGGTGATCGATCTGCGCGATACGCGCGTTGATCATCGCCTCGGCGTCCTTGGACACCGTCATGGAACCTTCGAGCACCTGGCTGACGAAATTCGATACCAGGTCCTTGCCGCGGTCGCGTGACGCAGGGTCGCGGGCAAGCCGCCCCTGCTCGACGATGGAATCGAGCAGACCTAATTCTGTACTTTGTGCCGCTGCTGCCGCGGTAGCCTTTTGCACGTCACTCATTGCCATCGGCTCCCTTCACTTCACCCTTTAGCTTTTCCAGCTTTTCCGTGCTGCTGACGGCATCCATCAACAGCTCTTCCAGCTTGTCGTTGCCCTGCAGGCTGCCGCGCAAATCGGCGAGCTTCGTACGCAGATCCAGCAGTTCGCGAATGGGCTTCACTTGCTTGGCCACGTTCTCCGGCTCGAAATCTTCCAGGCTCTTGAAGTGGAGATCCACCTTGAGCTGCGGAGCGTCCTGTTCTTCGCTGAGCTTGTTTTCGACGCTGAACGACAGGTGCGGCTTCATGCCCTCGAGCACCTGGTCGAAGTTGTCGGGGTTCACCTCGACGAACTTGCGCTCACGCAAGCGCGGGAGCGGCTGCTCCGGTTGGCCGGTGAAGTCGCCAAGAACGCCCAACACGAAGGGCAGTTCCTTCATTTCAATTGCATCGCCCACTTCCACGTCATAGGTGACGTGGACGCGCGGCGGCCGAACACGATCCAGCTTATGCTGCGTGCTGTTGCTTCGTCCCATAGAGAGTTCCTTTATTGTGCGGGGGATTGGAGGAGATGAATTCTGCGGTACCTATGGCGCCGGCGAGGTTGGTTCCTGAGCGGCAAACCCACCCAGCCCGGTGTGCGCATACAACGATAACGACCGCACTGCTTTCAACTTCGCGCGCCACCATAGTTCTCGAGACCGAACACACCTCTAGCGTCCAGCGAAAGCCTCCGGCTACCGCGAAGCGGAATCCGTGCTCGGACACGCCATGCGGCTGCCAAAGTACTGCCGGCGACTATTTACCAAACGCGTTGAGTATAGCCGCGTCAGAACATGGAGTCAAGGACAAATGGCTCGAAACAAGCGTTTGAAGGCTTTCATTTTTTCGAAGGAGAAAAGTAGCGGTTTCGTGATCTTTTTTCGCTCCAGATCACGCATATATTTAAGATGTATGGGGGTTTTCCGGCGCCCTCAAATGGGAAACTCGATTCCCTGCGAAAGGGGTAAGTCTGACGACCCGTTCACCGTCACGGTTTGTCTCCGCATGTAAGCTTTCCACGAGTCGCTTCCCGATTCGCGACCGCCTCCGGTGTCCTTCTCTCCTCCGAAAGCGCCGCCGATCTCCGCCCCGCTTGTTCCGATGTTTACGTTCGCAATTCCGCAGTCACTTCCACGAGCGCTAAGAAATGTCTCGGCCGCAAGCAGGTTCGTAGTAAAGATCGATGAGGATAATCCCTGCGGCACGCCATTGTGCCAGGCGATCGCTTGGTCCAGTCCATCAAATTCGATCAGGTAAAGAATCGGGGCGAAGATCTCCTCCTGGAGAACCGGCATTTCGGGGTGAGCTTCGACAATCGCAGGCTCCACGAAGCAGCCTCCCAAAGTGCGGCCACCCCAGACGACGCGCCCGCCCTGCTCGACCGCGGTTCGCAAACCGTCCTGCATCCGCCGCACGGCTTTTTCATGGATCAGCGGACCGACGAGCGTCCCTGGGTCCAACGGCGAGCCGATGCGGATCTGACCGTAGGCCGCGATCAGCCGCTCCTTCAGATCCGCCGCGACGGATCGATGCACGAAAAGCCGCCGAATGCTGGTGCAGCGTTGGCCCGCCGTACCAACAGCGCCGAAGAGCACAGCGCGCACCACCATCTTCATGTCGGCATCGGGCATAACGATAACGCCGTTATTCCCACCGAGTTCCAGCAATGTGCGTGCCAGCCTTCGGCCAGCCACCTCCGCCACGCGGCGCCCCATCGCACACGACCCGGTAGCGCTGATCAAAGGAATCCGCCGGTCACCCAGCATCCGTTCGCCCACACTCGGAACGTCTCCGATGACGAGGTTGAACACGCCCTCCCACCCATGGCGAGCCATCACCCGGTTACAGATGTGCTGAACGGCGATGGCCGTCAGCGGCGTCTCGGGCGAAGGCTTCCATACGACGCAATCTCCGCAGACGGCCGCGATCAAAGCGTTCCATGACCAAACGGCTACCGGAAAATTGAACGCGCTGATTACACCGACTACGCCCAGCGGATGCCACAATTCGTACATGCGGTGGCCGGGGCGCTCGCTCGGCACGGTGAGTCCATAAAGCTGGCGTGAAAGCCCGACCGCGAAGTCGGCGATGTCGATCATCTCCTGCACTTCGCCGATGCCTTCCTGCAGGATCTTGCCCGTTTCAATCGAAACAAGTGCCCCGAGTTCGTTCTTCACCGAACGGAGTTCTTCGCCGATCTCTCGTACGATCAGGCCGCGTTTCGGCGCGGGAACCATTCGCCAGCGGTCGAAGGCCTGCCTGGCGTAATGGACAACTTCGTCGTAGTCCTCTTCGGCCGCCATCAGTACATCGGCTATTGAACTTCCGTCGGAAGGATCAATGGAAGAGATGCGCTCGCCCGCGGGCGTCTCGATCCACGGCCCGTAAGAAGCGCCGGAGTTCACCGCCGCGATTCCGAACTTCTCCAGCACCGAACGCTTAAGAGCCGCTACGTCCTGGCCAGCCATGCAAATCCCTCCGTTCCGATACCGAACTGCCGGCCGCGCGAAGCGGCAACTCGTCTGATCCGCTCCACGATTGTATTTTGGAACGCAGGTTCGAACCATTGCGTGTGCCCGTGTTTCTCGGCGATACGTTGGGCTTGCGCCCGAGTCGTGGCCCCTGAGGCTTTGACCGCCCGCACGTGAAGAGGGTCGCCGATCAGGTCACCAGCGGTCGCCTCAATGGCTGCCGACGCAAGGGCTTCGGGGTCGCAGGGCAGGAGCGGCGCAAGCGTCGCGTACACTTCGATGCCGGCGTCCCGCAAACGCCGTATCGTTGCTATTCTGCGCTCGACGGATTCGCAGTACGGTTCATAAAAGGCGCGTATACGATCGTCGTTCGTCGTTAAGGAGAAGCTCACCCGGACGCGTGTGACTCGCGCGAGTTTCTCCAGCAATGGCAGGTCGCGCTCGATAAGCGGGCCGCGCGTTTGGATGGCAAACACTGCCGGCGGGAATGCGGCGACGACTTCCAGGATCCCCGGCATCATGGATTCGGAGGCTTCCGCCGGCTGATACGGATCCACCAAAGGCGAGCAGTAGATCCGTTGCGTCGCTCTAAGCTGTCGCCGAAGCAGATCCGCGGCATTGGACTTGAAAGTGGTGAACTGGCCCCACCGCTCCCAGTCCTCCCTCTTCAACCCGCCATATACGTGAAGCGTCGGCACGTAACAGTAAACGCAGCCGTACGTGCAGTTTCTCGCCGGAGTCAGTGAGTGCGTGAACCCCGCTTCCGCGATGAAGCCGGACGTCGAACTGAGGATGGAGCGGGAGTCACTTCGGAAGATGGGGAGTTCGCGTCCCAAGCAGAATCACTCTCCTTCATCAGTCGATCCAGGCGCTTGCGATCGAGTACATTTCCGCGCACCACTACGGCGGAGATGCGCCTGGTATTGCGAATATCGTCGAGTGGATTGGCATCCAGCATCACCAGGTCGGCCCGCTTTCCGCGAGCGACCGAGCCCGCCTGCGTCTCAATCCCAAAATAGCGTGCGGGATTGATGGTGGCCGTCCGCAGCGCCTGCACGGGCGACAGCCCCGCCTTCACCAGCAATTCGAGTTCATCGTGGAGAGCGTATCCCGGCACGACGTAATCGTCACCTGTATCGGTGCCTGCGAGAAGTCCGACGCCGGAGCGCTGCATCATCGCCACGATCCTGGCATGGAACTCGTAATCGAAGCTGAATCGCTCCAGTTGCTGCGGCGTGGCTTTCTTCAAGTCCTCGCGAGGATCCGTCCATGTTGCGCGGACATCGGCGGGAGCGAGTTTGGACCCCTGCTCCACGAGCGCATCCAAATCCGACAGAGCCAGGCGCTTGCGCAGTGTCAAGGTGGGCGTCTGCCAGGAGTCGAACCGGGCCATGCGTTTGAATAGCTCTGTCGCCCGGCTTTCGCTGAAGGTCTCGTACGTGCGAGTACGAATCTTTGCCAGCGCCGCGGCGTCATTGCTCTGATCCGCGATCAATCGCGCCTCGCGCAATTCGGGCTCCTCAGAGGAGCATGCCAGCGCAATCCCGAAAAGATGTTCCATGCTCTTCTGCCGCGCATCGAGGGCTTGCGATACCGTGACCGCTTCCGGCACATGACCGGCGAAGATCGCCCGGATCACACGGGCGCGTTGCGCCAGGGCAAAGTAAGCATCGCGTGAAAGCGTAGACAGCGTCTTGATGAAATCAACTCCCTGCCGGTCCAGCGTGTCGACCATGGCTCGTGCTTGGTCTGCGCTGGTCACGGTTGCCACAGGCAATTTGGCCGAAGGTCGCGACGGGCCGTTCATGGCCGAGCCCGGCGTATAAATCCGGGGACCGATACTACGACCGCCCTCCACGTCGCGCCGCCAGGCTTGCGTTCGCGCCAGGTCGCTACCCATGTCCCGAACGCCGAGAACACCATTCGCGACATACATCCCGAGCATGGGCCGCTTCTCCCAAAGATGCACGTGCATGTCCCACAGGCCTGGAATCAGGTACTTGCCCGAACCGTCGATCGTTCCTTTAGGTCCCGCCGGAGCAATCGCCGCGATAACACCGTTCGTTACCCGGACAAAGGACTTGCGCACGCTTCCGGTTTCTACGTCAACGACATTGACATTGCCTATGGTGAAGCTAGGCGCGGCGGACAACGACCACGAGGCCAGCAGGAAAGCAAGAAGGCGCACAAGCTCAGAATACCTGCCCCGCTTGGCTGCGCTAGCATGGATGCAGCTCTACAATTCATGTCGTATCCAGCCCCGCAGGACTGGTCCCCTTCCTCCTGGAAATCGAAGACCGCTGCCCAACAACCGACTTACCCATCCGAGCAGAAGCTTGAGTCGGTGTTGCGCGTGTTGGAGACGCTGCCGCCGCTGGTGACGGCAGGCGAGATCGACGCGCTGCGAAGGCAGCTCGCGGACGCAGCGGCAGGGCAG
>DASQDN010000522.1:0-6473 GCA_035634155.1 Bryobacteraceae bacterium
CGCAGGCGAGAGCCTGAGCCCGGAACAGAAGAAGGCGATCGCGGGAGTTGGCGAACTCAACAGCGTAACGAAGGGCTCGGGAGGCGCGCGTCGCATCGACCCACGCGCCTTTTGTCCGCCCGTGCTCCCTCACGCGTTGCGCTACCACCCGGTCACGAATCCAAAAGGCGCGCGTTGCGATGTGTTCGACCATACGGTGAACGTCTACGGCCGAGATCCCGCTACCGGATTCGCCCGCAGGCCTTTGGACAACGCGGGCGTCCAGTACGGGCTCCTCGCCCTGAATTCAGGCGCTATCACCACAACTCAGTTCCTGGAGTTGAACGAGCGAATCGGGGGCTATGACAACGACGGCAACCTTGTATCGGCAAGGTCTGTCGCTGATCGCGCAGCCCTCAAGGCGGCTTATTCGACCGGACGGGTCACCCACGGCGGAGGAGGACTCGCCAACGTCCCCATCCTCGACCTGCGCGGATACCTCGACCTGAAATCCGACGGCGACCTCCACCAGAAGTATCACTCCTTCTCTCTGCGAGAGCGTCTGTCACGCGCGAACGGAGCCTCAGCAAACCACGTCCTTGTGGTGTCTTCCGAGAGTCAACCAGGAATGGAGGAGTACACCATCGGCAAGATGGACGAATGGCTCACACGCCTCGTCGCCGACGCCTCGACTGACGCGGCTAGCGCGAAGGTGCTGCGGGCGAAACCGGCCGACCTGGTAGACGCCTGCTACACCCCGGCGGGTGAACGAATCGCGGAAAAGCAGACCTTCCGGGGAGGCGAGTGCAACCGCTTCTACCCGACATTCAACTCGCCTCGGATGATGGCGGGAGGCCCGGTTTCCGGCGACGTTCTGAAGTGCGAAACGAAGCCAATCGACTTCCGGGACTATCGGGTCTTGTTCACTCCTGACGAAAAGAAAAGACTTATATCGATCTTCCCCGCCGGCGTCTGCGACTGGACCCGGCGGGGAGTTTACCAAACGAACCCAACTGGACTCTGGCAGTCTTACTGAGGCTTGGCGGGCTGGGCTTCCGGACGAGGTCCCCGCGGTCCCCTGGGCTGCTGGGGTGGTTGGCTGACGAACGTCGCCACGTCCTTGGCGGCCTTCGTCTCGATTCCGGGCTTCTGCAGGAACCCGAGATCGCGGAACCAATCCACGAACCGGTACTGCCATGTCCCGAACGGAATCCCCGTCCGGTCAGTCAGGCCACCAGTCATGCGGCTGCCGTCGGGCAGAGCGTCCCCGGGATGACGGCCGTTCCCGTAGATATGCATCTCGATGTTCGGCACACCCATTTTCAGCATCGCGTCGAAGTATTCCATAGCCCAGATCGCATGACCGCGATCGCCGGAGCCGCCGGTCGCGATGAAGGCCGGCGGTACGTTCCGTGGGATCGCCGGAGGATTGGGATTGCGCGCTGAGAACGGCGTCGGACCCGGGTAGATGATCCCGACAAAATCCGGACGCGAACTGATACCGGCGAACGGATCGCTCGGGTCGCTGTTCTTCTTGTCGAAGTCCTCGAACAGCACGGCCGAAGGAGCCGACAACTCAGCTCCGGCAGAGAAGCCCATGATGCCGATGCGATTCGGGTCGATGTTCCATTCCTTGGCGTACGCCCGGACCATGCGGATGGCCTGCTGCGCGTCGTTCACTGCATCGGCCTGCACGTTGTAGCCGTCACGGCGCAACCGATTACGCAGAATCACCGTATTCACGCCGTAGTTGTAGAAGAACGGCACGAAGTCTGCACCCTCACCACCTACGTTCAGGGTATTGTGGCCGCCGCCGGCCACCAGGATGATAACCGAGCCCGTGTTGAGACTCCGATCCACGGGATGAAACTCGATCGACGGGTTGTGGATGTTTACGATGCTACCGATGCGGCCGGGCACCGCCTGACTCATGTTGTAAACCTCGGCCTCTTTGAGCTTGTCCGCCTTCAGGAGCGGCGAACCGGGCGGATACAAAGGGACAACAATGCCGCCCTGAAGGATCGGCTGGGGCGCATACGGAGCATCGGTTACGGGACCAGGCTTCGGGATTCCCATCGCAGCTGGAAGCGGGGGGAGAGGCGCTTTTTGCGCCATTGCGGCGCTCGCGGTAAGGGCGAGCACAAGGGAGGCGGATGAAAGGGTTCTTCTATTCATGTGTGGAAGCGTTCAGAGTAAAGTCGCCGTTAACGCTTAGAGGTTACAGACCAGTGCAGATCGGCGAAGTCGCAGAAGCGATCCCAGTCATATGCAGTCACGTCGTGCTTGCCCGCGCGGATGTGATAGCCGACGGTCTTCATGATCGGCTGATGAAGGGGCGGCATCTCCAAGGTTCCGAGCCCCTGCTTGCCGAATAGCTCGTAGACCGGGCCCGCGTGAGCGGCGGCCAGGAACTCGCCCTTCGGGTCGGCGTGAAGGTCCTCGGCCGCGCTCGCGACATATACGGGACGCGGCGCCATCAAGGCGATGAGGAAGTGCTGATCCATTGGCAGGTCCGCTTCGCGATTGTCGTACTTCCGGTAGGCGCGCCCAAACCAATGCGGGAAGTTGTTGTTCAAGCGCCAGACGTCTTCTCCGAAATTACGCCTGGATAGCGCCGCTCCTCCTTCGCCCGAGTTGTTGGAAATAACGATGCTGAAGCGCTCATCCTGAGCCCCGGCCCAAAGCGCCGCTTTCCCGAGTCGCGAGTGGCCCGTCACGGCAATACGCTTGGCATCGACGTCCTTGTCCTTCACCAGGTAGTCGTTGATGGCGCGCAGTCCCCAAGCCCAGGCTCCCACGGCGCCCCAGGCATCGGAGCCCGGTATCAGGCCTCGGATACCATGCTTCATGCCGCCGTTGAAATCCGGCTCGATGTCGCCGTAGTACGCCGTCACGATGCCGTAGCCGCGCGCGAGAACGCGCTCGACCTGCCAACGCTCGGCTTGCTGTGCCCGACCTTCAGCAGTTGCCGGCTGCAAGGTTTCTTTGACCCACATCTGCGGCAGTGTGATGCCGGGATCGTTGTGGACAGAGTGGTTGCCCAGGAAATTCAGCCCGAGGAACACCGGCGCGGGACCCTTCTTATCCGCCGGAAGATACATCAGGACGTGGATGCGGCGCGCTCCTTCCTTACGGGACAGTGGAAAGACTGAGATCTCCTTGCGAATCGCTTTTCCGCCGAGCGCCTTGCGGTCCTCCGCATCCACCACGAACATTGTGGACACCCGAAGCTTCGGCGAGGGTCCATACATGTTCTCTTCGTACATCTTCAGGATTTCGGGGCGTCGCTCTTTCCGCCACTGCTCGGCGGTGGTGACCTTCTTTCCATTCAGGAGCGTCAGCACGTCGGGCAGGGTATAGGGCCGCACTTTGCTCTCGTCGTGGTTGCCTTGCCATGTCTGGCCAACCGCAAGCAGGCACGCTCCTATCAGACCCGCTGCTACGGATACTTTTCTGCGCATATCAGCAACGAATGTATCCCAGATGGCAACCTGCGTGCACGGCAATAGGACGGAGGCAACTTATGCGCACTATAGTTCAAACGGCTGCATTGACTCTGGGCCTCGGCTTTTGCCTTTCGGCTCAAACAGATAGAGTTCCTGCCGGAAGCGAAATCGTGGTTCGGACCAACGACGCGATTGACGCGCGGCATCCTTCGGATAGCAGAATCTACTCGGGTGTAGTGGACCGGGACGTAATGGACCGGTCCGGACGCGTGGTGATTCCACGGGGCGCCGAGGCTGAGTTGATTGCCCGCGACGTGAACGATCAGAAAGAGATCGTAGTGGACCTGGAGTCGGTTACGGTCAGTGGACGCCGGTATGTAGTCGACAGCCAGGAGCAATTGGTTACGGCCGAAGGTTCAGGCGACCGCAAGGAAGGCGTCGGCGCGAACGAGCGTACCGGTAAATACGTTGGTGGTGGAGCCCTGATCGGAAGCATTATCGGCGCGATTGCCGGGGGCGGTAAAGGCGCGGCTATTGGCGCGGCAACGGGCGCCGGCGCAGGGGCTGTTGGACAGACAGTGACGCGCGGTGGAGCCGTTCGGCTTCCGTCCGAATCGGTTCTGACTTTCCGATTGGACCGAGCGTTGCGGATCGGCGCGGCCGATGACGGATTCTCGCGTGAGGGTCGTCATTACCATCGCTACGATAACGACACCCGCTCACGCCGGGTTCGTTAATCACCTTCGCGCCGCGCACGGCACACAATAGGAAAGTGTTCAACCGTGCGCACATGCTTCGCAGTCTCACGAGCCATTCCGGCTCGTGGGATTTCATCATTGTAGGTGGGGGAGCCACGGGCATCGGGGTCGCGATAGACGCCGCTTCCCGTGGCTTTCGCGTTCTGCTGCTGGAACGCAGCGACTTCGGAAAAGGAACCTCCAGCCGTAGCACCAAGCTCGTTCATGGCGGCGTTCGTTATCTGGAGCAGGGCAACATTCCTCTGGTGATGGAGGCGCTGAAGGAGCGCGGCATGCTCCGTGAAAACGCGCCGCATCTTGTCACCGACCTCGCGTTCGTGGTCCCGAACTACGATTGGTGGGAAGCGCCGTTCTACGGCGTCGGACTCAAGCTTTACAACCTGCTCGCCGGTAAATACGGCTTCGGACCTTCCCAGATTCTTTCCCGCGAAGAGACTCTCCAGCGGCTGCCTACCATAAAGACCGAAGGTTTACGCGGAGGCGTGGTGTATTACGACGGGCAGTTCGATGACGCGCGCCTGCTCATCAACATGGCCCAGACGGCTGTCGAGCAAGGAGCAGTTGTTCTGAACTACGTCGAGGTGACCGGCGTGGTGAAAGACGCAGAGGGCTTCGTTTCCGGAGTTATCGCGCGCGATGTAGAAACCGGCGTGCATGAGTTCATTGCGCGCGGTAAATGCGTCATCAACGCTACCGGACCATTCTGCGATTCGATTCGACTCATGGCCGATGCGTCCGTCCAGCAGATCATCAAACCGAGCCAAGGCATTCATCTGGTGTTCGACCATTCGTTCCTTGCGGGCAACAGCGCCATCATGGTCCCACACACGACGGACGGGCGGGTGATGTTTGCGATTCCGTGGCACGGGCATACTGTCGTGGGAACCACCGACACTCCGATTTCTTCCGCCACTGAGGATCCGCTGCCGCTCGATGAGGAGATCGAGTTCGTTCTCGCGAATGCGCAGCGCTATCTGGATAAGGCGCCGACTCGAGCAGATGTGTTGAGTGTATTCACGGGCATTCGGCCGCTGGTTCGCGCGGGCGGCGCATCGAACACCGCGGCGCTTTCCCGGGATCATACGATTCACATCGACGGTTCGGGGTTGTTGACCATCACAGGCGGTAAGTGGACCACGTATCGTCACATGGCTGAGGATTGTGTGGATCAAGCGGCAACGCTGGCGCGTTTGCCGGACAGGCCATGCGTGACCAAGACGCTGCCGATCCACGGATCTCATCCGTATTCATCCGGAGCGCCAGGCGTGTATGGCTCGGATGCGGGTAAGGTGGAAGAACTCGCGTCATCGAATCCTGCGTGGGCGAAGCCGCTTCATGCGAGGTTGCCGTACATGGAAGCCGAGGTGATCTGGGCCGTGCGATTCGAGATGGCACGGACCATTGAAGACGTGCTCGCACGACGGCTTCGCGCTTTGTTTCTCAACTCGGCCGCCGCGATCGATATGGCGCCTCGGGTGGCGGAGTTGATGGCGGAGGAACTCCAGTGGAGCGCCTCCAAGCGCGAGGAGCAACTGCAAGCCTTTCGTGCTGCCGCGGCAGCCTATGTGCTCCCCACGGCTGCCTTGTAGGTGGCTACGGCGCGGTGATAGTCGGCCTCCGCCGCGATCTCTCTCTGCACGGACTCAATAGTGGCGGACTCACGAAGGTTCAGTTGAAAGAGCGTGCCTTCGCCCAGTTCAAAGCGTGTACGCTCGGCGTCTTCCAACTGCCGGCTGACTTCCACTTCCGAGCGAACCATAGCAAGGCGTTCGAACGAAGCTCGCACCGCTGAAGCGGCATCCTGTACCTCAGCGAGCACCTGATCACGAGCGAACTGCTCGCGCTGGCGGATCTGAGCGGCTCGTGCTTCGGCGGCGCGCAGCCTTCCCGTTGCCGACCGGCGCTGCCACGGAAGCTCAATGCTGACTCCAGCTTTCAGCTCCTGAGGCCCGCGGCGGACCAAGCCCGTACCCGACTCGGAAGTGAAGCCCGCCACCACGTCAACCGCCGGCAACTGCTGGTTGCGCGCAAACTGCGCGTCAAGGTCTACTTGCGAACGCTGCGCTTCCAGACGCGGGATCTCCGGCCGCTGCCGGAGCGCGAGCAGCGAATCCTCTTGGATGCGTTCTGCGTTCAGCTCCTTGGCCTCAGGGAACGCGGCGGGGAGCTGCTCAGGTCGGGGCGTTCGAACCCTTCCGGAATCGTCGCGGTAATACAAAGAAAGCTCGATGGCTGCCTGCTGCAGAGAGCGTTCCGCCTCAATGACCTGACCTTGGCGCAGCAGGACTGC
>DASQDN010000523.1:0-4288 GCA_035634155.1 Bryobacteraceae bacterium
CGCTTCGCAATACCCGAGAAGAGTTTCGGTTCAGATACGCATCAAGGGTATCCCGATTGTCGCTCCACTGACAACCCTGATCAAAAATATCAGTCCCACAGTGTTATTGCGCGACGCCGGTGATACACTACGCCCGGCAGCTGCCGTGAATGAGGACGGATCCGTAAACAGCGAAGCAACGCCGGCCAAACAGGGCGAAGCGATCACGCTTTATCTAACCGGCTACGGGCAGACGCGGATGTCCTCAAGCATCGTTGGACAAGAGGCCGAGGTCCGGCCCTTGGTTTACTTCAGCGTATGGGCCAGTGAGACGCTTGTCAGTAGCCCTGCCGATCGGCAGCATTCGGTTTGGCGAACGGTGGTCAGGGTTCCGCGGATGACCAATGCAAGTTCAGGTGCGACGCCTATCGTAGTCCTGTTGGATGGAGTGCAGAGTAACACCGCAACCATCTGGTTGCGCTGACAGCAGATCCTTTATCATCAGGGCCGATCTCGGGATTCCGAAGCGTGTCGCCGAATCGGCCCACTTGCCATCGAACATCTGCCCCATCCAATGCTTCCGCTGGGACGCTGCTCTACCCCGCATCTCGAACTTCGTATCGCGTATCACCCGCCTTTAAGATGTTCGCCTGCGGGTGAGTGAACGCTCAGAGCGGGATCAAGGGCCGGTAGCATTCGCGGACCGCGCCATCACAAACATCAGCTGAAAGAGAGGAGTCGGACTTCTGCGGCGGGTTGACCGCGCACTGGGGCAACGCTGAATGGCACTGCTTAGCCAATCGCGAACTCGGTACGAGCGTGACTCGAGGCATCAGACCCTTTCGTCGATCGCGTCGAACGGGGAGGACGCGACTCGGTGTTGGGTCCGTTTGAGCCATCTCGTACCTTTACTGAAGGCTTGACGTGCGTTTACGGAAAGCGGAATCTCACCGCCAGCCACCGCCGAGCGCACGATAGAGACGCACTACAGCCAGCAACTCCTCTCGCTTGACCTCCGCGAGCGCGAGTTCGCCCTCGAAGAGGTTGCGATCGGCGTCAAGGACCTGCAGGTAGCTGGCGACCCCGCCCTCATACAACAGCCGAGAACGCCTGTTCGATTGGCGCAACGCTTCCACGAGCAGTTCCTGCTCGACGCGCTGATCGCGAATCTTCTCGATACTGACAAGCGCATCAGCGGTTTCTCGAAGTGCCGTTCGAAAGCTGCGCTCGTACGCAACCTCTGCTTCCGCCGCCTGTGCCCTGGAGCTGCGGACATTCGCACGAAGAGCTCCGGAGTTGAATAGCGGCGCAGTGAAGCCGCCTCCGACCTGGTACTGGCGGGCGCGGTTGCTGACGAAGTTATCGATGGCGAAGCTCTCGAAGCCGCCGATCCCGGTGATCGAGAACTGCGGAAACAGTGACGCGGTGGCGACGCCGACCCGCGCATTAGCAGCCCGAAGAAGTGCTTCGGTCTGCTGAAGGTCCGGGCGGCGTTGGAGCAACTGGCCCGGTAGCCCGGGCGGAATCGTCGACGGGATCGCTTGGCTTTCCAACCGCTCCCGAAGGGGGATCGCGCCGGGATCGCGTCCCAACAATAGGCTGAGTGTATTCTCGAGCACCTGTACCCGCCGTTCGAGAGCAGGTATGCGCGCGCTCGTCGCTCGCACGAGGCTTTCTGCTTGGCTGACGTCTAATCCGCTCGCTACGCCCCGGCGTTCTCTCGCACTTACCAGTGCGAGCGAGTCCTGCCGCGACACGAGCGTCTGACGAGATATCTCCAACTCACGATCCAGTTCAATGAGTTCGAAGTAAGTAGTCGCAACATCGGCGACTAGGGACACGACAACGGTCCGCTGTGCCCACTCCTGCGCGAGCAGTTCGTTACGCGCAGCCTCGGTCAAGCGGCGATATCGTCCCCAGAAGTCAAGCTGGAACGCTAAATCGACCAGGCTGTTGCCCACTGTGATCTCGCGCTGGAACCCGAGTGCTCCCGGCGTTCCTCCTGCACGAGAAATCTCGCGATTGATTACGGCCCCGCGGGTCGACGCGAACGGCAGTTGAGACGCTCGCGTAATCGTCACCTGGGCGCGCGCAGCCTCGACTCGCTGGGCGGCAATGCGCAGATCGTAGTTGTTCGCGAGCCCTTCGCGTATCAACGCTTGAAGCGTCCGGTCCTGAAACAACTCCGCCCACTGCAGGTCGCCCATGGATGTCGCGTTGTCGAGGGTCGAACTTCGAAAGCGCTCGGGCGGGTTCAGCTTGGGAGCTTTGTAGTTCGGTCCAACCATGCACCCCTGCAGCAGGAGAACTGCAAGTAGCAGAGGTGTCGTGTGCGCAAGTTTCACGAAACGTTTGGACGTCATGGCGTCCGCGAGCCTCTGGCACCATGTGTAGAACGTTGGAACCATGAAGACGCCGAACAGCGTAGCGGCCAGCATCCCTCCAAACACCGCCGTACCAAGAGAGCGCCGGCTTGCCGATCCGGCGCCGGTCGCCAGCATCAGTGGAACAACGCCGAGTATGAACGCAAAGCTCGTCATCAGGATGGGTCGGAACCGTAGCTTTGCAGCCTCCTGTGCTGCGTCTTCCACTGAAGAGCCTGATTCGCGGCGTTGGCGAGCAAACTCGACGATGAGGATCGCGTTCTTGGCAGCCAAGCCAATGAGCATGATGAGTCCGACGCGGCAGTACACATCATCTGGGATACCTCTATACCATTCCGCGAATATGGCCCCGAAGACGCCCGCGGGAACGCCCAGCAGGACGGCGATGGGAATGATCCAGCTCTCATACTGCGCGGCGAGCAGCAAGAACACCATGAGGAGCGCGAGGACGAAGATCCCCACGTTCGATTCTGCGTTCTTCTCCTGGTACGAGATTGTGGTCCATTCGTAACCGAATCGGGCCGGTAGTGTCCGGTTCGCAAGTCTCTCGACCGCTTGGAGCGCCTGCCCCGTCGAGTAGCCGGGCGCTGCCGCTCCCAACACATCTGCAGATCGAAACAGGTTATAGCGGCCAACCGACAGTGGACCGTTCGTGGGCTCGGTGTTGACGAGGATGCGAAGCGGCACCATCTGTCCACTCCCGGAGCGCACGTAATAGCGGGAGATGTCCTCCGGATCCCGCCTGTACTCGCGATCCGCCTGCGCGACGACGCGGAACGTCCGACCGAACAGGTTGAAATCGTTGACGTACAACCCACCCAAGTACGTCTGAAGTGTTTGATAGACATCCGTGATGGGGACACCCATGGAACGCGCTCGTTCTCGATCCACCTGCAAGTTCAACTGCGGCTCGTTCGCTACGAAAGTGGAGACGACCTGTGCAAGCGACGCATCCTGGCGTGCGGCGGCAATCAGCGCGTCTGTGACGCGCGCCAACTCGGCTACTTCGCCACCGGAACGGTCCTGCAGTTTCAGATTGAAGCCGCCGGTATTTCCGAGGCCCGAAATGGGCGGCGGGTTGAACACCAGGATGAATGCGCTTTCTTCTGCGGAAAGCTTACGTTGCAGCGCACTGACCACCGCCAGAGTATTCTGTTCCGGCGCCTCTCGCTCATCCCAAGGCGTCATGGCCGCGATTAACGCGCCCACGCTGGACGATAGGTCGCCTTTGACGAAACTCGAGCCACCGAACGAGCTCACGTATCGCACACCAGGTGTGTCCAGCATGATTCGCTCCACCTTCTTCATCACCTCGGACGTCCTTTCGAGCGATGCGCCGCTAGGTAGCGCGACATCGACAATCAACCACCCTTCGTCTTCTGACGGAAGAAAGCCGGTGGGCGTAACTCGGTACAACTGCCACGTGGATGCGAGCACGATCGCGAGTAGTGCGGCAACCATGGCCCCGCGCCGAATGAGGGTCTGTACCACCCGTGAGTACGCGCCCAGAACACGGTCGAAGGCCGCATTGAACGCGGCGAACAGCGGCGCAAGCAAGCTTCGCCGGTGACCGTCTTCCTTGCGTAGCAGCAGGGCGCATAAAGCGGGGCTCAGGGTGAGGGCGTTGATTGCTGACAGGACCACGGAGACCGCTATGGTTATCGCAAACTGCCGGTACAACTGCCCTGTGATTCCGGACAGAAAAGCAACGGGAACGAATACCGCAACCAGGATCAGCGCAATCGCGATGACAGCGCCGGAAACTTCCTGCATCGCCTTAATCGCAGCCTCACGGGGTCCAAGACCTTTTCGCATGTGGTGCTCGACAGCTTCGACGACGACGATGGCGTCGTCAACCACTATGCCGATCGCCAGCACGAGTCCCAGTAGTGTCAGTACGTTTACGGTGAACCCGAGCAGCGGAA
>DASQDN010000524.1:0-2581 GCA_035634155.1 Bryobacteraceae bacterium
CAACGAGTCGCGGAACATCATGCCCCTCGCCATGTCCTCACGCCGGGTCATCACCTCGGCGCGAATCGTCGTTCCGTCCGGCAGCGTGACGGCCGTGGTGTTGTATTCATCCAGCGCCTGGTCACCGCTCCTGCATCCGGAGAGCAGGCAGAGCAGCATCAGGGCGGCAGCGGTTAGTCTCAACATGAGAAGATAGCGAATACACACCAGTATCCGCCATGGCCGGCGGTTCTCTAGTTCGATGGCGGGCTTTCTACGCAAATTTGTGCTCACGCTCGAGATGATCAAGTTCGAGCACTCCATCTTTGCGCTGCCGTTCGCATTGACTGGCGCTCTGCTCGCAATGCGCGAGGACGCTTACGCCACGCCTGCGCTTGGCTGGAAACTGCTATGGATCGTCGTCGCGATGGTGGCGGCGCGTTCCGCAGCGATGGCGTTCAACCGCGTCGCCGATGCGCAGATCGATGCCCGGAATCCCCGAACTCAGTCCAGGCATCTGCCCGCTGGCACGCTGTCGACTACCTTTGCCTGGGCCTTCGTGGTAGCAGCATCGGTTCTCTTTACCATCGCAGCCGGGGCATTGAATCCGCTATGTCTTAAGCTGGCACCAGTGGCGTTGGCAGTTGTCTTGTCTTACTCGTTCACGAAGCGGTTCACGTCCTTCTCGCACGTGGTTCTCGGCTTCGCTCTCGGTATCGCGCCATCGGCGGCTTGGATCGCGATACGTGGATCTCTGGAACCGCGCATTCTATGGCTCACGGCCGCGGTGACCTTCTGGACGGCGGGCTTTGACATTATCTACTCGTGCCAGGATTACGAGTTCGATAAGCGGGAAGGGCTCTTCAGCATCCCCAGCCGGCTCGGAATTTCCGGGGCCCTGTGGGTAGCCCGGTTCTTTCATATCGCGATGCTGCTGTGCCTGATCATGCTGGTCAGCAGCTTCGATCTGGGGGCCGCCGGTTGGGCGGGCATAGCCGCTGTGGGACTGCTGCTTGCCTGGGAGCATCGCCTGGTCCGCGCCGATGATTTGTCGCGCATCGATGCGGCCTTCTTCACGCTAAACGGTTGGATCAGCGTGTTATTCTTGGTGTTTATAGCAGCCGACCTCTTCCTCCTGCGGAATCGTACTTAATAGCGGTATGCTCCTTCAGCCAAGCATTGATGACGTACGTTTAGAGCCAATCCTCGCCAAAGTAATCGCTGGCGAGCGACTCAGCTTCGCTGACGGGCTCACTCTCTATCAGACATCCGATCTTCTGTCCGTGGGCTACATGGCCAACCTTGTCCGCGAGCGGATGCACGGGGACATCACGTACTTCAATGTCAACCGGCATGTGAATCCAACCGATGTCTGTGTGGCGCAGTGCAAGCTGTGCGCTTTCGGCAAGCGCGCCCGCGATCCTAAGGCGTATACGCTCTCGCTCGAAGAGGTTTGGCACAAAGCCGGAGAAGGCTGGAGCGAAGCTGTCACCGAGTTTCACATCGTCGGCGGACTGCATCCGGAACTCAGCCTCGACTGGTATTGCGAGATGATTCGCGGGCTGAAACAACGCTTCCCGCAGGTCCACCTGAAGGCGTTCACGATGGTGGAGATTTCCTACTTCTCGCAACGCTCGAAGATGAGCTACAGGGATGTCCTTCAGAAGCTGATGGACGCGGGAGTGGATTCGCTGCCGGGCGGCGGAGCCGAGATCTTCTCCGAACGGGTGCGCCGGATCATCTGTGATCACAAGATCGATGGTGGCCAGTGGCTCGAGATCGCCCGAACGGCTCACCAGCTCGGGTTGAAGAGCAACTGCACGATGTTGTACGGACACCTTGAGGCCGACGAGGACCGAATCGATCACCTGGTCAAGCTGCGCGAAGTGCAGGATCAAACGGGTGGCTTTGTGACATTTATCCCGCTGGCGTTCCATCCCGAGAACACCGCGCTCGAACACATCTCGCCAACCACCGGCTTTGCTGATATCAAAAACATTGCGGTGGCGCGATTGATGCTCGACAACATCCCGCACATCAAAGCTTACTGGATTATGATGACGCCGCGGATCGCACAGATTGCGCAGCGCTTCGGGGCGAATGATATCGATGGCACCGTTGTCGAAGAGCGCATCTATCACGATGCTGGCGCAACCACCAGTCAGTCACTGCGTCGGACCGACCTGCTCCGTCTGATTCGCGCAGCGGGACGCGAGCCGGTGGCGCGCGACACTCAGGACCGGCCGGTTGAGCGGACCGAAACTGCCTTCACTGTCTTGGTCTAGCGGCTACTCGACTTACTGAGTCTGTTGACGGCCGCCTTCGGCCCGGGCCTCTGCCGCAAGCTGTTGCTGAGCGGCTTCGGGAACCACTTTCCAGTTTTCATCAGGCTTTGCTGGGAGCGGGTTTTCAGAGTAGTAGCGGATGATCAGCTCGCGCATGTCTTCATAGGATCGCCACAGCAGCTTCGCTCCGCGAAACGCCGTATACCCGCCGCTTCCACCCGCACGGTAGTTGTTCAGCGCGATGCGCAGCGGCTGGTCTTCCTTGAGCGGCTGGCCTTTGAACCTGAGGTTCTGAATGCGATCGCCCGGCGCGCGTC
>DASQDN010000525.1:0-13458 GCA_035634155.1 Bryobacteraceae bacterium
GTGGCAGGGCTGGGCACGATCATCGGCGTGTTCCTCATCGTGAAGCTCTGGCAGATGTGGCGGCGCACCCGTCACAAAGCGAAGCCGCAGAAGCTCCCCAGCGCCATGACGCGCCCTCAGATGGAGCGTGAAATCGCAACCCGCCAAAACGAAGCGTCCGAATATCTCGACGCGGTCAAAGGTCCTGAGCGCGAGCAACTCGCCGCACGGCTTTCCACCGAACGCGAAAAGCTGACGAACCAGACATTGGAGATCGTCGCGTTCGGCACCATCTCCTCGGGCAAATCCTCACTGCTGAACGCGCTGATCGGCAAGCCAGTCTTCGTGACCGACCCGCGCGGCGGAACCACCATCCTTCGTAATGAGACGGAATGGCAGGGCCATGGCAGCATTAGACTCGTCGACACACCCGGACTCGGCGAAATGCACGGCGCCGATCGAGCCGGCACTGCAATCGAGTCCGCACGCAGCGCCGACCTCATCCTGTATGTCACCGACGGCGTGCTGCGTGACTTTGAATACGACGTGCTCCGGCGCCTTACCGCGCTCGAGAAACGCATTGTCGTTTGCCTGAACAAGGAAGACACCTTCAGCGCCCGCGATCGTGACGAACTGCTGAACCAGATGCGTCACCAACTCCGAGCCATCGTGCCCACACGAGACTTCGTTCCCGTGCGCGCAAACCCCACAACCCGTACGCGGGTACGCGTCACTTCCACAGGCGAGGAGGTGGAAGAGCAAGTCATCGTCGAGCCCGACGTCTCCGCACTCGCCGACCGCATGATGGAAATCATCGACAAGGAAGGCCCGCGCCTGCTCCTGGCGAATCTGCTCATCCGCGCACGAGGCTTGGTCGCTGATACCAAGCATCGCGTCCGAGATCAGCTTGAAAGGGAAGCTCGCGAGTTGGTCGGTCGCTATATGTGGCAAGCCGGCGGAGCCGCCGCGTTGAGCCCATTCCCGCTGCTCGATGTCGCCGCCGGTCTCGGCATCTCCTACAAGATGGTGGTCGATATAGCCGGCGTATTTCGCCAGCAGATGGACCTCGACTCTGCACGGGAGATGGTGGCGCAAGCCGGCAAGAACCTGCTCACCTCAGCCGGTATGGCCATCGCGACTCCGTCGATTGCAACGCTCGCTGCCTCTGCCCTGAAGACCATACCTGGCGTGGGCACGATTGCAGGCGGGGCCATGCAAGGCATGGTGCAGGCTTTGGTCACTCGATGGATCGGCATGGTCTTCATCGCCTACTTCCGCGACGAGATGACCGACCCTGCCCGTGTGATGCCCGGGCTCGCGAAAGAGCACTGGGCCGAAGTGACTCGCCCATCCGAGCTGGCCCGGCTGGTTCAGGAAGGAATCAAGCGCTTCGGCGCCGCCCGACGGACGCAAGGAGATGGCGATGCCCGCTGACCACGACCGCGACTTTGACGATGCCGTAGCGACCGTTCGGCGCACCCTCGAGCACGTGCAGTCAGCGGATCCCAAAGAGCGCGATGAGATGGTGCGCGAGTGGTCGTCCCTCACGGACATGGCGCGCAAGCTGGAAACCGGTCGTGTGGACATCGCGCTATTCGGCGAAGTCAGCAGCGGCAAGTCGGCTCTCATCAACGCGCTCGTGGGCGAGTACGTCGCCGATGTAGACGTGCGCGGCGGATGGACAAAAGAGATCGGCCGAGTCGGCTGGGGCATACCTCACGCGGTCAAAGGACTCGGCACGAGCGAACTTAACCTCATCGACACACCTGGCATCAATGAAGTGGACGACCAGGGCCGCGCGATTCTCGCCCGCAACGCTGCCGCTTCCGCCGATCTGATTCTCTTCGTGACGGATGCGGACCTGAACGCTCGCGAGTTCGAAGCGCTCACCGATTTGGCGACCAACAACAAGCCGATCATCCTCGTCTTCAACAAGAAGGATCTGTACACGCCCGAGCAGCGCCTGCGCATCCTCGATGTGCTTCGCAGTGAGCGCTTGCCTCACGTCATCGGACCCGACGACATCGTCATGACGGCAGCCGACCCACTGGAACGGGAGACTGTCTTCGAGTCCCCCGACGGCTCCACTCGCACTGAATGGCGCAAACCGAAGGCCGATGTGGAAGAGCTGAAGGTTCGCATCCTGAACGTGCTCGATCGCGAGGGAAAGGCATTGATCGCGCTGAACGCATCCCTATTCGCTGCCGATACCAGCGACAAGCTTGCAGCGACCAAAATCCGCCTTCGCGACGCTCACGCTCAGAAAGCGATCTGGACGTTTGTGGTCGCCAAGTCGGTGGCAGTAGCGGCGAACCCGGTCCCCTTACTCGACGTGGGCGGCGGGCTTGTGGTGGACACAACTATGGTGGTCACGCTCGGCGACATCTACGGGTTACCGATGTCAAAAAATAATGCGGGCAAGCTGATCCGCCAGGTCATCTTCTCGGCGGGCTGGGTGACGCTAGGCGAATGGATGACGCACATGATCGCCAACGCGATGAAGGCTACCTCATTCGGCGCGGCAACTGTGGCGACAGCGGTGCCGCAAGGTCTAGCCGGCGGCTACGGCTCGTACATTGTAGGACAAGCGGCCAAGTACTACCTGCAGCATGGCGCCTCGTGGGGTGACGCCGGGCCGAAGACCGTGGTCCGCCGGATCCTGGAAACAGCCGAAGAGGATTCCATCCTCGAGAAGCTCCGCGATGAAGTCAGTCGCAAACTCCGCCCTTCTACGTGAACCAGATAACCTCAAGACCATTAACCGGCAAGATCGCGGTGGTCGCCGGAGCGAGCCGCGGCTGCGGAAAAGGACTCGCTGCCGCGCTCGGGGATGCGGGCGCTACGGTATACGTAACTGCGCGAACCACGCAGTCAGGTCCCGCGCCCGTGGACAACGCCCCCGGAACCATCGAGGCGGTAGCCGATGAGGTTTCTCGACGTGGCGGTCACGGCATTCCTGCGCGCGTCGACTTCAGCAAGGAGGAGGAAGTCTCCGCCTTCTTCGCGGGAATCTCGAGGCTTGACATCCTTGCCTGTGCGGTTTGGGGCGGCAACGAACGTGGTCTCGACCCTGCTTGGCGGAAACCCTTCTGGGAACAGCCCGCACGATCGTGGTCTGAATTCATCGATGCCGGTCCGCGTGCCTTCTGGCTCGCAGCGCACGGCGCGTCCGGAGTCATGGCACGCCAGGGCTCGCCGGGTCTGGTCGTCGGCATCACCGAACCCATCCTCGAGGACGCGTTCGAAGCACAGCAATCGTCCATGCAAGACACCTTTTCGCACCTGGGACATTATTCCATCAACCGGCTTATCGCGCGATTAGCCAAGGACGCCAGCAACGCCGACATCGCGATCCTCGGCTTGATGCCGGGCTTCATGAGGACGGAACGAGTGAGGATGCACCTCAACACAATGGACGAGAGTGCCCGTGAGCAGTTCCGCTACGATCTAGCCGAATCGCCCGAGTACGCCGGGCGAGCCGTCGTGGCGCTCGCCGGCGATCCAGGCGTTAAGCAGCGCGCCGGGCAGTTGCACTATGTCGCGGAGCTGGCGGCCGAATTCGGCTTCACTGACACGGACGGTAAACAGGTGGGCAACTTCTATCGTCTGCTGGGTCTCGTCAAATAGCCGTCTCCGGCTTCCGGGCGGTGCAGATGTGACCGAGGGTGAAGTCGCGCCGTTTGTCCAAGCCGTCTATAAGAGGCAGCGTGAGCGCAAGAGGTCCTAAGAATAGGACCGGGAAAATCGCCAGCGCTCCTGGGAAGAATTGCACCGAATTCATCAGCCGACGCGATAATAATCGAAAGAAACCCCCGACGGCTTGGACCCGCACATCGGCGAATCCGGCGCGCTTGGTCAAGTGCTCCAGGCCGAATCGCGTGTAGCGGAAATAGTCGTGCGGCTGCTGGTGCTCCTCCCATTCCAGGGGCGTAATCAGCAGGAGACGGCCGCCGGGCTTGAGGCACCGATACAGTTCCTCCACGACTCGCGCGGGATCGGTGACGTGCTCCAGGGTGACGATGTTCAATGCCGCGTCGAACGTTCCGTCCGCGAACGGAAGCGCCAACAGATCGCCGACGGCATCCAGGCGTCCGTACTGCCACGTCTGGTCGCCGATTCCAAGATCCACCGCCGTGTACCGCACCGTACGAAAGTGCTCGGCGTACTGGCACTCGCCGGCGCCGGCGTCCAACACACGCGCGCCAGATGCCAGGGTTCGAGAAAAGTCCACCACCGCTCGCTCGATCTGCGCTTCGAAATCGAGGATGTACCGCTGCAACCACCCGGGCAGCCGGTCGAGCGGGGCTCTTGCCTTCATTCCGCCTTCCGCGCGTCGATCATCACCGTGGACCCGGCTCCGCACGCCGCTTCCAGCGCCGCGAACGGTATCGCCGCCAGTAAGATTCCGAGATAGGCCAGGTTCCGAACCAGACGGGCCCCCGGCGATTCCTCCATCCCACGCACCCGCCGAGCCATCGGGTCCAGACCGGGAGCCAGGCTGCTCGCAAACCCGGCGGGATTGTCGCGAAGCGAGAAGTGCTTCGTTCTGAGAATCTTGAACCGCTTTTGCGCAACCAACGATTGAACGTCGGCAGCGCGAAAATCGATCAGATGTCTCGGCAAATCGAACCCATTCCAATGCTCCCCGAAGAGCAGGCACTGCCACGAGGCCGCATTTGGAACTTGCACGACCAATCGCCCGCCCGGACGCAGCAAATGCCAGGCCATCTCGAGGTAGGCACCCGGATCGTAAAGATGCTCCAGGACATGAAACATCGTAATGGCCCCGAACGTTCCGGCGGCAAAAGGCGCGCTGGTGAAAAGCCCGGTTGCGACAGGAACGCCGTTCTGGCGCCAGCCGACCTGCGCCGCCTGTTGTGAGTAGTCCAGCCCAAACACCTTGTAGCCGCGCGCGGCCAGGAGCCTGCCGAAGAGCGCCCCGCCACAACCGAGGTCCAAGACCGGACCGTCGTTCGGAGCCACCGCTCCCGCGACGAACCGGACGTGGTCAGTGAGGACGATACGCCGGTAATTCTCCTCCCAACGGCTGACCGTCGACTCCTGCGGAGCGAACCAGTAGCTCTCGGGGTAGTAGTGCGAAAGCTCGGATACTGACGGCCAAGGGTGCAGGCGCAGCAGCCGGCAACCCGAGCACTCGACCACAGAGAACTCCTTATCGGTCGTCCGGTACAACCGGTCCGAGCCTCGGAAGAGCGCCCGCATCTGACGACTGCCGCACGCCGGACAACACTCGCCCGTGGGAGCGTGAATCAAATCGCCTGCTCCGTTAACTCTTTTAGGCTGATGCGATAACGCCGCAGCAGCTCATGTACTTCTTTGGTCGAGAGCCGCCGCACTGCACGCAATTCCCGACGTTTACGCCAAGTAGTCGGAACCATGGCGAGTCCTTGGAGAGCGCCGCGAAGCAAAGCCACGGCCAGCCGTGCCTTCTCGCCAGTCCCTCGGAATCGAGCCGCCTCGCCGCGCCCACGCCAAGCCGCTATCGCGCCTGCGCCAATCCTCGCTACCGAGTAGAATCCGTTCGCCCACAGCAGACCGGCAGGGAAATGCTTCACCGCCAGCAGGATGCGATTGCGCTCAATTAACTCCACCCGCCGACTCGACAGAACGCCTAGAGTGGAACCGCGCCGGTGCAGAACGACAGCGTCGGGAACGTAGAGGCACTTCCACCCGGCGAGTCGCGCGCGCATGCCAAGTTCGGCATCGTCGCCATAGGCGAATAGATCCTCGTCGAAGCCGCCGATCTCCTGGAGCATAGCCGAACGATACATGGCCGCACACCCGTCGGGCCAAAGAATCTCCTCCAGCCGGTCATACTGGCCGCGATCCGTTTCGCCGGACCCGCGCCCGCGATTCTGCCCGTCCAGGTATATCAAGTGTCCTGCTTTGTCGATCTTACAGGGATCTTCATAAACCAGAATCTTACACGCTACCATGCCGTATTCCGGGCGGTCCGCGACGGCCCGGTGCATCGCGCCAAGCCATTCCGGCCGCGCTTCGGCATCGTTGTTAAGCAGCGCAATCCACTCCGCGCGAGCCGCGGCAATGCCTTGGTTGTTGGCGCGACAGAAGCCGAAATTAGCTTCGTTCTGGATGACGTGAACCGGGAATGAGAGCCGCGGAGTTAGCCGGTCGAGTTCCGCTACCGAACCATCCGATGATCCGTTATCGACCACAACCACTTCAAACGCTGGAGCATTCTGCTGATTTTCGAGCGAAAGCAGGCACGACCGGAGTAGTTCGGACCGATTCCAATTGACAACCACTACGGAAATCAGCGGGGTTGGATAGGGCACCGACTGTAGTATTATACGTTCAGACACCGAAAACCTGGGTCCTATACTATGCCGTCTGCCGGGGAACTTCTTCGCTGCGAACGCGTCAAGCGGAACCGCAGCTTATCCGAGCTCGCAAGTGAAACTTGCATAAGCACCCGTTATCTTGAAGCCATCGAAGAAGATAACCCCAAGATCCTGCCCGGAGACTTTTTCCACCGCAGCTTTATTCGCCAGGTGGCAGGTGTACTAGGACTCGATGAGGCAATTACGCGGCAGATCTTAGATGCAGTTGGGCCTCCCGTCGAAATCGATCCCATCCCCACCTTCAGTATTCCCCAGCAGATCGCGGAAGTAGAGCAATCGGCCAAGCCTCTGGCGCAGGTTCCCACTCGGGTAGCGGCGATGCTCTTGCTCGTGGTTTTGGTGGGATGTTCGGGTTTGTATGCGCTGTGGAATCGGGCAATCGAGGCGGCGGATCCCGCCATGCACGTCGTCGCCCCGGAAGCTGCAGAGTCTGAAGCGACGACGCAGGCTCCGGCCACTCCCCCGACTGCCATTGAGACCGCTCCCCCGGTGGTCGCAGCCGCGGCGGACACCAGTTCGATGAACATCAACCTTGCGGCGACGGAGAAGACCTGGGTGTCGCTATCGTCGGCAGGGAAAACCGTGTATAGCGGAGTACTAGACCCGCAAGAGTCGAAGCACTTTGCGGTCCCCGAGCGCGCCCGCATTCTCACGGGCAACGCCGCCGGTCTCGACTTGCGTATTAACGGGAGGGCAGTTGGACCGCTCGGACCACGCGGCCAGGTTCGAGTGGTACTTCTGAGCCAGGACAATTTCGAAATTCTGTCGCCTCGCAAGATGTAAGTTAATTCTTTTCACGTTATATAATCCCTTCAGAGTTCGAGGACTGATTTCATTGAGACGCCGGGTCATGCGGCCGCGGCGCGAGATTGCAATCGCCAGGCTGGGAGGCTAGATTGTTCGAGGGTCAGATCCGACCGCTGAATGTTTTGCTGGTGGAAGATAATCCGGGCGACATCCGCCTGATGCGCGAAGCTCTTCGCGATGGATCCGCGACCAAAAAGCTGGATGCGGTAGAAGACGGGGAGGAGGCGCTCGCCTATTTACGCCGCGAGGCTCCGTATGGAAACGCTCCTAAACCGGACCTGATTTTTCTTGACCTCAATCTGCCGAAGAAGGATGGCCGCGAAGTCCTGAATGAGATCAAGCGCGACGACCAACTGCGACGAATTCCCGTGGTTATTTTGACAACGTCTGAAGCCGAGAGGGACGTCGCCCGAGCATACGAACTTCACGCGAATTGCTACATCAAGAAGCCGACCGATCTTGACGAGTACATGCAGGTAATCCGGGCCTGCGAAAACTTCTGGCTGCAAATTGTACGTCTGCCGAGGTAAGCCGGCGTGCTGATCCGCTCGGCGGCTTCGCGGGTTGCTTTGACCGTGGCGATGCCCGCGCAGGCTCTGCTTGCGTCGCAACTTCTGCGCCGCTGGCTTGACCCCACTTTCGAACCGTTATTTATCGCCGCCGACGCGATTGTCGCCTGGCTTTGCGGGGCACGGTACGGGTTCGCTGCAGCGTTTCTGTCGGCGGTTGCGATCGACTATTTCTTTCTTCCGCCGCTGAATAGCTTCGAAATTTTCGACAACAGCGGGCGGGTAAAATTCTTTCTATTTCTCGCCGCGAACACGATCGTTATCGCGCTGATTCACTACGCGCGCAGCACCCGATCGCGGCTGGCGGAATCGGAGTTGAAGTATCGGAGCCTGGCCGAGCTGATCCCGTTCGGCGCGTGGACAGCCGATTCTCGCGGCAACATGACCGCGCTAAGCGAATCATTCCTCAAGACCTTTGACACGGACATGGAGCGATGCAAAGGCTTGGGCTGGACGCTTCTACTTGACGAGTCCGATCGAGCCCAAGTAATCGCCGACTGGCGCCGATGCGTGCGCTCGAGCTACTTCTGGGATTACGAGTACCGTCTTCGCGGGCCCGCGGGCCAGCAGTATACGGTGCTAAGCCGAGGGATCCCGGTGCCAGGAATGCGCGGCGACGGTTCCTGGGTGGGAATCCACCTGGACATCACGCAACGGGAACGGGACGCCGAGCAGCGCATCGCTCAGGCGCGGGACCTGGCGCGGTTCAACGCCGAACTCGAGCAGTTCGCATATGTATCCGCGCACGATCTGCAGGAGCCGCTGCGCATGATCGCGAGTTATCTCCAACTGCTGTCGCGCCGCTACAAAGGAAAGCTCGACAGCGACGCCGATACGTTCATCGGCTACGCCGTGGAGGGAGCCGAGCGGCTGCAGACGCTTCTTCAGGATCTTTTGGAACTGCAGCAGGTAGGCAAGGGCAACCGGCCGCGTGTGCGCCTGTCGTTGGAGGAACCTCTGCGCAAGGCGATTCAAAATCTGACCGCACGTATCGAAGAGACGAATGCCGAGATCACGTTCGCGGATTTGCCTGTTGTGGAAGTAGAGGATCAAGCTTTCGTACAGTTGTTTGTCCATCTTCTGGACAACGCCATGAAGTATCGCAACCAGCAGGAGAAGCCGCGGATTCACATCAGTGCCCGACGCAAGTCGCCGACCTGCTGGGAGATCCGCATCCAAGACAACGGCCTTGGCATTCCCGAAGAATTCCGCAGCAAAATTTTCGACGTGTTCCAACGTCTTCACCCGCGCCAGCAGTATCCGGGAACAGGGATCGGTCTCGCCATCTGCAAGAAGATCGTCGAGGTTCACGGCGGGCAGATCTCGGTCGAGTCCACCCCCGGCGAGGGGTCAGTCTTCTGCTTTACGGCGCCGGTTACTCGTGAGCCGGCAGCGTGAACTTAAACGTCGAACCCTTCCCGGCTTCCGACTCGATCCAGATCCGCCCGCCGTGGCTTTCGATGATCTTGCGACAGATCGCGAGGCCTATGCCCGTCCCCGGCACATCTTTGCCATGGAGCCGCTTGAATACGCCGAAGATCCGGTCGTGATGTTCGGGGTCGACGCCGATGCCATTGTCAGTGAACGCGAACTCGTACTGACCGTCGAGCTTCCGCGCGGAAATATGAATCTTCGGCGCCTCGGCACTGCGATACTTGATCGAGTTGCCAAGAAGATTCTGAAACACCTGCGATAGCTGTGTTGGATCGGCTTCCACCATGGGCAACGGATCGTAGGTGATGGTGGCGCTGGTTTCCTTCGCCAGCTTGTCCACGTTCATGATGGCCCACTGTAAAATGTTCGCCGCCTGCGTCGGCTCGGGCGTGGTGCGATCGGGCCGTCCGGCTTGAGAATACGCGAGCAGGTCTTTAAGCAACTGAGTCATCCGACCTGCCGCATCCACCATGAATTGGATGAACTCATCCGCGTCGCTATCCATCTTGCCCGCATAGCGGCGCGACACAAGCTCAGCGTAGGAGCGTACCGTTCGCAGCGGCTCCTGCAAATCGTGCGAGACGGTGTAGGCGAAACGTTGGAGCTCGTCATTGGATCGCTCCAGCTTCTGCTCCAACTGTCGGCGCTCGGTGGCATCGCGAGTGACTTTGGCGTAGCCGATCACTGCCCCTGCGCGGCTCTTGATCGCAGTGCTCAGTCCTTCGGCCCAGAACTTCTCGCCGCCTTTGCGCAACAACCAGCGTGTATCGTCGGCGTATCCTTCGGCAGCCGCGACCTGTAGCTCATGCGCTGGGACACCAGTCTTACGGTCTTCTTCCGGATAAAACATCGAGAAGTTCTGGCCGATGACCTCGTCGGTCGTGTATCCATGGACCGCCGTACCTCCCGGGTTCCAGGAAACGACGGTCCCCTGCGGGTCGAGCATATACAGCGCATAGTGGCGTACAGCCTGCACCAACGCCCGATCGCTCGCCGCGTCCAGGCGCTGGACCGCGAGCGCAACGGCGTTCTCCAACTCCTTGCCGCGGAAAGGTTCGGTGACGATGGCCTCCGGATGACAGCCGTCCGGCAGTTCGAACTCTTCGGGGACAAGAAGCACCGACGGCACGCCGGGTACGGCGAGCGGAGCCCGTACGACGGCGAGCCGAGCGCCACTCCCATTTGCCTCGGCGATATCTGAATACGGACCGGACGTCAAATAACCGGCCCGTTCCAATCGGGCCCGAATCTCGGAGCCGCTGTCCTCATCTGGATGGACCACTACAATGTCAACTTTGCTCATTTGAAAAGCTCCTGAAGCATTGCCGTGAAGAGTAGGAGGGCAGGAAAGCGACGGGCGTTACAGCAGTTGCGATCGAAATCTGCGGGAGAACAAAGAGCGAAACCTTTCGGGAAGGAACGATATCCAACTGGTGGAGGTAAACCGACATGCCTGTAGAAGAACTTCGCCAAGAACCTATGATGGCGCATTTGCTGGACTCGCTGGAGAAAGGCAAGGATATCGGACATTATGGCCGTCTCGCGTTCGTCATGGTGGCTCGTCATTTCATGGAGGAAGAAGAAATCCTGACCCATTTGCAAAAGGACCCTAAGTTCAGCGAAGAACAAGGCCGTTCACTACTCAAGCAAGTGGAAGCCCGCGACTATAATCCGCCGAAACGAGAGCGAATTCTCGACTGGATGCAGCGCCAGAAATTCCCGATTTGTCCAGACACCGAAGATCCCGGACAATGCAACGTGTACCGCAATCTTGAATTCCCGAAAGAGATTTACGACCGCATCGCGCAGTTCTACGAAAACAATTGATTCACACGGATCATCTGCCGCTCCAGGTCGTCCAGCCGCTGCCGAAGCTCGGCCACTTCGGCCTCCAGTTGAGTCACGCGGTCAGACCTCTCTGCTGAAGCATGAGCCGCCTGTTCATGAGCATAGGCTATGACCGGCGGCTCGCCCGAAAGGAGCTGTGCCCACCTGGGCTCCTTCGTACCGGGCTGCCTCGGAAGAGCTTTCACGAAGTCCATGCCCGTGAGGCACCGCTCCACTTCATCGGTATCGGAGAACCGGTGCATACGGCCGGCGCGATCCTTCAACTCGCCTAGCGTTTGAGGACCGCGAAGCAGGAGTTCACACAGGAGCGCGATCTCTCGACGTCCCAGATTGAGCCTTTCCTGGAGACGATGGCCGTACTTCGGGACTCGATTGCCGCCTCCGGTAAGAGTGGTCAGCAGTTGCTTCCCCCGCAGCCGATCGAGCGCATCGGCCAGGTCCTCTTCTTCGTATGTGACTACCGGATCGCGATTCGACTTCTGATTGCATGCGTTAAGCAGCGCGTTCAAAGTCATCGGATAGTATTCGGGGGTGGTGATCTCCTTCTCGATCAGACACCCGAGCGCCCGAGCTTCAATCGGATCCAGTTCGATCATGCCGGCCGGCAATGTTCGTCGAAGGCGTCGGTGAGAACTTTGGCGATCTCTGGCGCTTGACGGTTCTCAATCGCATGCCTCGGCAGCAGGAACACGGGCTTGCCTCCGCGGAAAAGATACACGCACGGGGAGGATGGCGGAAGCGTCCCGGCGAGTTCGCGGACTCGGTTGGTGGCCTCAACATCGCCGCCCGCGAACACGGTCGCCACTTTCGCAGGTCGCGTCGCATGCTGGAGGGCCATGCCAACGCCTGGGCGGGCCTTTCCGGCTGCGCATCCGCAAACTGAGTTCACCACCATCATCACGACGTCATTCGCATCCGCCGCGCCAACCAGTTTGTCAACATCTTCGGGCGTTCGAGCTTCTTCTACGCCATGGCGGGTCAAATCCTGGCGCATGGCGGCAATCAATTGTTCCGGGTATCGCACTCTCGCATGATACAAAAAGGGCGCCCGCAACCCGAAATCCGAGCCGCGGACGCCCATTGAGCGATTCTGTTTGCGGTCGCGCGTGCGAACCTTACGCGGCAACCTTCCGCGCGGGAAGCAGGCACTGACACCACGTGGTCACCCACCAGCTCAGCGCCAAAGCGCCGCCGAACACCAGGATGCCTTTCACAATGGCCGGCATCGAGACACCCAGGAGCAGGTACTGCAGCCAGGAAGTGAAGGCATAGTGCGTCAGATAGATGCCGTACGAGGAATCGCGCAGGCGGTCGAACATCCGATTCGTCCGCTGGCCGAACCGCAGGAAGATCGCGAGAAAGGCAAAGCTGGAGGCGGCGCACGCGAGCGTGAAGCTTGCATCGCGCAGAATGGCAAATCTTGCCGCGGAAAGGTCCGGCGTCATCGTAGCTATGGCCGCAGCGGATGCGACCGCGAACGTCAGGACGCATCCCATGCTCCAGGCTAGCCAACGCCGCGACAATGCGCCACCCCTCGCGAGCAGACCGCGCTCAATCCCATATGCGCCAATGGCAATCCCAACGGTGAAGTACATCAGGTACAGCAGGATGCGGCTTGTCTGAAACGTGAACGGTCCGACGGTGGCCCATTCAAAGGGATGAAACCGGATCGCCATGGGAATGTACACGGCTGCGGACAGGCTCACGAGTGCGAGGAACGAACGGAACGGCCGTGCGCCGAGGCACGCGGCGGCACGTCCGGCGGCATCCGCCGACTTCGGCCATGCAACGAACGTTGCAGCAGCCAGGCAGTCGAACACCAAAAGTAAACCGATAAACCAGGCGGGTCCCGCAGGCCAGTTTCCTAATGCGATCCACTCCTGCCAAAATCCCGCGAAGGAAGGCTGGGACGCGCGTTGCAGGTACGCAGGGTAGTAAGCGAGCGGAGCAACGATACTGGCTGCCAGCGCGAATGGCACGCCCAGGCGCAAAGCACGGTCGCGAAGGAACCCCGCAGCCCCCTTCCGCCGCAGGCTGCTCCACACGAACAAGCCTGACAAAAAGAACATCAGCGCCATGAAGAACAGATCGTTGAAGCCCACCAGGAGCGCCCAGCCAGTCCACCGTTCGGTATCCACCACAGGAAACGCACCCCACCACCTGGGCTGCTCCACAAGAGAACCATTGACCGGCGGAGCGAACGGATGATACGCAAGCACAGCGTGGTGCAGGACCACGAGAGCAACGACAAAGGCGCGTAGGTAACCGAGCGCGTTTGAATACTGAGGGCCGCCGGCGGGCCTCTCGATGAGCGGAACAGTTCGCCAAGCAGCAGTCGTCATATGGGTTCCTCCGAGGACGAGTATGCAGTCTTACCGCGTCCATCTACGAGTGCTATTTGACGAACGGGCTTCGGCGAGTGGCGAACCGCGAGGCTA